>JBCCXV010000130.1:0-7148 GCA_039191195.1 Planctomycetota bacterium | reverse complement strand
GGCGGGTGGGCGTATCCTGCCGGCATGCCTGACCCACGACACGAGAAGCTTGCGGACGTGCTGGTGAACTATTCGACGGCGGTCCAGCCGGGGCAGATCGTCCGGCTGAGCGCCCCGCCGGTGGCGACGCCGTTGCTCGAGTGTTTGTACGCGTCGGTGCTGAAGGCCGGGGGGCACCCGGTGGTGCGGTGTGCGCCCGAGTCGCTGAGCGGGCTGTTTTACGAGCACGCGTCGGACGCGCAGCTGGACCACGTTTCGCCGCTCAGGCGGCACGAGATCGAGACGATCGACGTTTCGATCGGGCTGTGGGCCGAAGAGAACACCAAAGCGATGTCGCGCGTGGACCCGAAGCGGATCGCGCGGTCGAGCGCGGCTTCGAAAGACCTCGATCGCGTGTTCTTCGAGCGCTCGGCGGCGGCGGAGAAGCCGGAGGACCACCCCGGCGTGCGTCCGCTGCGGTGGTGCGGCGCGCAGTACCCCACGCAGGCGTCGGCGCAGGACGCGGAGATGTCTTTGCGGGAGTACGAGGACTTTGTGTTTAGCGCCGGGATGTTGGACCGCCCGGACCCGGCCGGTGCGTGGCGGGCGCTGCGCGACCGGCAGCAGAAGGTCGTCGACTACCTGCACGGCAAGAAGCGCCTGCGCTTCAAGACCGACGCCGGGACGGACCTGGAGGTCGATGTCGAGGGCATGACGTGGATCAACTGCTGCGGCGACTCGAACTTCCCCGACGGCGAGGTGTTTACGGGCCCGCGGCTCGACGGGCCCGACGGCGGGGTGAACGGCAAGGTGGTGTACTCGTTCCCGGCGGTGTACGGCGGGCGCGAGGTGCACGACATCGTGCTGACGTTCGAGAAGGGTCGCGTGGTCGACGCCCGGGCGAGCAAGGGCCTGGACTACCTGATCGCGATGCTGGATCAAGACGCCGGCGGCCGGGCGCTGGGCGAGATCGCCATCGGCACGAACTACGCGATCACCGAGTACACCAAGAACACGCTGTTCGACGAGAAGATCGGCGGGACGTTCCACGCGGCGGTCGGGGCGGGGTACCCCGAGACGGGCAACGCCAACGTGTCGACGCTGCACTGGGACATGGTGTGCGACCTCCGGCCGGGCGGGACGATCGCGGCCGACGGCGAGGTGTTCTCGCGGGACGGGGCGTTCGTGTTTGACGGCTGGCCGGGGCGGGATTAACCCGGTCTTGGCCGTGGGCGGCGGCGCGGTAGTCTGGGGCCGGTTCACGACACGATTGCACGCTCGAAGCACAGAGGAGCACGCCATGCAGCGGAGGGTCACGCACGCGCCGGGTTTTCGGGGTTGTCTTGTTTGGGTATGCGCCTGGGTTCTGGCCTGGGCCGGGGCGGCCGGGGCGTATGCGCAGCCGGTGGAGGAGCAGGTGCGGCGGCTGGACAGCCTGATCCGCAGCGCCGACGCCGACTTGAGCGCCGCCGAGTCGTCGGCGGGGACGGCGGCGAACCCGGCGCGGGGCAGCCGCCTGCGGCTGACGCTGATGCGGGTGGAGTCGGCCGAGGGCAAGCTCGCCCAGGCGCGAGAAGCGCTGGCGGGTATCGCCGAGGACGCGCCCGGCCTTGAGGCTTCGGTGGAGAGCCTGACGGCGGCGCAGGCGAAGGCGACGGCGATCCGCCGGATCGTGAACCCGCCGGCGCCGAGCGAGCCTGAGCCTGCGCCCGAGGCCCCCGCGACGCCGCCTGGGGGCGATGCGCCGGCGACCCCTCCCGCCGAGGGCGAGGCCCCGGGCGGCCCTGCGGTTCCTGCGGTGGAGGAGCCCGCGCCTCCGCCACCGCTCACGGCCGAGCAGCGGAAGGTCAAGGGCGAGATGTCGTGGTCGGCGCGGCAGGCGAAGTACTGGGCCGATCAGGCCAAGGGCCGTCTCGACGGGATCGAGCAGGCGGGCGACCCCGTGCAGTACCCGGCCCTGATCGCGGCACGCGAGGCTCTGCTGCAGTCGCAGGCGGAGATGCAGAAGGTGGTCGACGGCTACCAGCAGGCGCCGGCCGGCCACCCGGAGATGGCGGATGTCGACCGCGACGCGCAGGCGGCGGCGACGCTCATGCAGTCGAACCTGGAGCGCTACAACACGCTCGGGGCGCCGTTGCACGCGGCAGGCGAGTTGATGCAGTCGCCGGAGCTGCCGGCGGACATCGAGAAGGTCGATTCGTTCGTCGATCGCTACCGGGATTTTCAGAACAACACCGATCAGATGCCCGGGTACACCCAGACGATGCTGGAGGACGAGGCCGTGATGGCCGAGGTCGGCAAGATCGCCCAGACCTACGCGGTGCTGCTACGGCACGGCACGCCGAACGGCGTGAAGCTGTCCCGGGCGATCCGGAGCTTCGGCAACCGGCGGGACGCGTTCCTGCAAGGCGCCCAGCAGTTCGCGGCGGGGGCGCCGGGCGCGATCGATGGTGACCTCGCCAGCGTGCAGGAGCTTGCGGCGACGGGTGCGGCCGAGAAGAAGCCGGCGTTCTTCGGCCCCCATGGCGGGATCGAGCAGCGTTTGGGCTGGGCCGAAGCTCGCGTGGCGCTCTTGGAGTCGATCGACGCCGAGGCCGGCGCCACGGCGCGGGCCAAGCTGGACGCGGCGCGGGTGTCGGTGAAGGAGCAGGCGGCGACGCTGCGCGAGACGATCATCGCCGGCAACACGCTCCCGGCCGACCGTTTCCGCGAGCCGGATCGGGACGCGGTGATCGCCAAGGCGCAGGAGGTGTTGCTGGCGCAGCACCCGGGGCTGGAGGTCTTGGCCGTGCACATCCCGATGGAGAAGTGGAAGCGCGTGACCGAGTGGCGGCACAGCAACGGCACGTTCTACAAGGTGGATCGGTCGGAGCTGCAGGCGCAGTTCGTGGTGAAGCACGACGACGCGTTGGCGGCGGTTCGGCCGGTGAACGTGTCGAAGAACCACATGCAGGGCGATGCGCTTTGGGCCGGTTGTTTCGATGGGCCGGACGACGAGATCCCGGCGCGTCGGCTGATCCCGCTGGAGAAAGTGGGGGGGTGAGGGCGGCCTTGTACGGACGCCTTGATCACCGCGGATGCGTCCGGCCGGGTTCAGGCTAAGGGCGGCATGCCCCGCTCCCTGACGGTCGCGGCTCGTTGTGAGGCTCTGCCTATCGCATCACGGGCGGGACGCCCGTGCCACTGCGGAAGTCAAGATCACGCCCCGACGGCTTCTTCGCAGGTGACGTATTCGGCTTCGTCGGGCAGGGCGTCGTCGGCCGAGGCGCCGGGGCCGTCGTGGGCGTAGTGGGCGTCGAGCGCGGCCTGCCAGTCTTCGAGGCTCGTCACAGCGATGAAGGCCTTGCGGACGGCTTCTGCTTCGGGGTGGTGCCGGCTGAACTTGATGCCGAACTTGCGCATCATGCGACCGGCGCGTTTTTCGCCGTGGAGGTCGACCGAGAGCCGGAAGTGTTCGAGCAGCACGTCGCGTTGTTGGAAGAGGGTTGGCGGGGGTGCGTCGCTGTTGGCGAGCAGGGCGCGGAGGCGTGCGAAGAACCAGGGGTCGCCGATGCAGCCGCGCGCGATGGAGACCCAGTGGACGCCGGTCTCTTGGAGCATGCGGAGCGCGTCTTCGGGTCGCCAGATGTCGCCGGAGCCGCCGAGGGTGAAGGTGTCGGCGGGGCTTCCGGGGTCTCCGGGGTCGCCGGGCTTGCGGGCGGTGATGCGGAGCGCGTGGTTGGGGTCTGAGAACCAGGGGGCGGGGTCGCGGGCCAGGCCGTAGTGCTGGGCGAGGTCGCGGAGGAAGGACCAGCGGCCGGGGCCGAGGTACTTCTGATGGACGGTTCGGCAGTGGACGGTGGCGCCGGCGAGGCCGAGGTGGAGGCAGGCCTCGAAGACGCGGTGGAAGGCGGCTTCCATTTCGGGGGTGTCGTCGTAGGCCCGTCGGAGCTTGACGGTGATGGGGGCCCGGCCGGCGACGCGTTCGGCGACGGCGGCGAGGATGGCGATGGCTTCGTCGGGGTCGGACAGCAGGTGGCCGCCGCGGGCCTTGCGTTTGATCTTCTTGACGGGGCAGGCGAGGTTGAGGTCGATCACGTCGTAGCCGAGTTCGAGGAGGACCTCGGCGCCGTCGGCCATGTCTTGGGCGTGTGAGCCCATGAGCTGGCCGGCGATGGGGTGGTCGTGTTCGGTGAGCTGGGCGTCGGCCCGGCCCTTGCCGCCGGCGGTGAGGAACTTGTCGAGCATGGCCTCGGTGACGCAGTAGGGGCAGCCGTGGCGTCGGGCGACGAGGCGCATGGCGGCGTCGGAGTAGCCGGCGAGGCCGGCTTGAAAGAAGGGTGCGTCGACGCGGATGGACGGGGCCTGCGGGGCCGGGTTGCGAATCATGGTCGGTGCGACGATCGTATCCGCATGGCCGCAGAGCCCCTAGCCCGGCGTGTTGGGATGACCGGCGTGGTGCTCGCGCTGCTTTGGGGCGCCGCGGGGTGCGTCTCGGACGGCGAGCCGGCGGACCGGTCTGCGCAGGCGGATCGGGTGTTCGCCCCGCCGGGGTCGGAGCTGGGGGCGGACCTGGACATCGCGGTTCGGCAGCGTGGGGGCGTGCTGGTGCTGGACAACCGGGAGGCGTCGGGTTTCGCCGGTCAGCAGCTCTGGTTGAACCGGCAGTGGAACGCCGATGCGCCGGCGATCCCGCCGGCCGAGCGGGTGGAGCTAGACCTGACGGTGTTCGTGAACGGGTATGGCGAGACGTACCCCGTGGGGGGCTTGCTCTCGCCGGACAAGACCGAGCGGGTGGTGTCGGCCGAGCTGTACGACCCGGGATCCGGGGTGCGGCGTCGGCTGCTGGTGTGGCCGCCGAGCGAGTCGTGGTAGGTGGCGGGTTGCTCTATTTCTTTTGAGATGATTGGGGAATCGCGTGGACCCAGCGGACCTTTGGAAGCGTTACAAGAAGCATCTGGTGAAGTGCCCGTCGGTGGGGATGGCGCTAGACGTATCGCGGATGATGTTCCGGCCGCGGTACTTGTCGAAGATGGAGCCGCAGATGCAGAAGGCCTACGGCGCGATGGACGCGCTGGAGGGCGGCGCCATCGCGAACCCGGACGAAGGCCGGATGGTCGGCCACTACTGGCTGCGCGACGCGAGCCGCGCGCCGACGCCGGAGCTGCGGAAAGACATCGAGGACACGCTGGCGTCGGTCCAGGCGTTCGCGGCGGACGTGCACGCGAAGAAGGTGGCCCCGCCTTCGGCGCAGAAGTTCACGGACGTGCTGTCGATCGGGATCGGCGGCTCGGCGCTGGGCCCGCAGCTGGTGGCCGATGCGCTGGGGACCAAGCGCGACAAGATGCGCGTCCACTTCTTGGACAACACTGACGAGGACGGCATGCGCCGGGTGTTCGAGTCGCTGGGGGCGCGGCTCAAGAGCACGCTGGTTCTGGTGATCAGCAAGTCTGGTGGTACGCCCGAGACGCGCAACGGGATGCTCGTGGCGCGGTCGGCGTACGAGAAGGCCGGCTTGGACTTCGCCAAGCACGCGGTGGCGATCACCGGTGTGGGCAGCAAGCTGGACACGGTGGCCGAGTCGGGCGGCTGGTTGGCGCGATTCCCCATGGAGGACTGGGTCGGCGGGAGGACGTCGCTGATGAGCACGGTGGGGTTGGTTCCCATGGCGCTGCAGGGGCTGGATATCGACGGCTTCCTCGACGGCGCCCGGGCGATGGACGAGCTGACCCGCTCGAAGGAGACGGCCAAGAACCCCGGCGCCATGCTCGCGCTGATGTGGTACGACGCGACGGGCGGCAAGGGCGAGAAGGACATGGTGATCCTGCCGTACAAGGATCGCCTGCTGCTGATGAGCCGTTATCTGCAGCAGCTGGTGATGGAGTCTTTGGGCAAGAAGCTGGACCGGGCGGGTGACGTGGTGCACCAGGGCATCGCGGTGTACGGCAACAAGGGCTCGACCGACCAGCATGCCTACGTGCAGCAGCTCCGCGACGGGGTGAACAACTTCTTCGCGACGTTCTTGGTGGTTTTGGAAGATACGCCGCGTCCGGGCGCCGCTGAGTTTGTCGACGTGGAGCCGGGCGTGACCAGCGGCGACTACCTCACGGGCTTCTGGCAGGGCACGCGCACGGCGTTGTACGAGGAAGGCCGCGGGTCGATGCTGATCACAATGGACAAGCTCGACGCCCGGACGGTGGGGGCCTTGATCGCGTTGTACGAGCGGGCCGTGGGGTACTACGCCGAGCTGGTGGACATCAACGCGTACCACCAGCCGGGGGTGGAGGCCGGGAAGAAGGCGGCGGCGTTCGTGCTGGATATCCAGCAGAAGGTGGTGGCGCACCTGCAGGCGCGGTCGGGCGAGGCGCTGCTGCCGGACGAGATCGCCGAGGGCATCCACGAGCCGGAGGAGGCCGAGACGGTGTTCCACGTGGCCGAGCACCTGTCGGCGAACAAGCGTTTGGTTCGGCGGGTGCGCAGCCGGTACCAGGCGATCTGACGCGGCGAGACCGACGGCCCGCGGCGGGCGATCTTCCGGGGGCGTTGGGCGGCATTGACCAAGCGGTCGCGGCGGGCAATCATCGTGGCGTGAGCGAAACGACTTCCCCCGGCGCCGGTCCCGTTGCGAGTTCTGCCGAGGGCGTCCGCGCGCCGAGCGCCGGGCCCCCGCCGACGGCCCAGGTGCTGGTGGTGGACGACGAGCCCGACCACGCCGAGGTGATGGCCGAGGCGCTCCGCCGGCTGGGCCACGTTTGCACGCTGGTGCACGGGCTGGACGAGGCGCAGGAGGAGCTGCGGCACGGCGCGTTTGATTTGGTGGTGACCGACCTTGTGATGGCCGGCGAGGCCGACGGCATGGCCGTGCTCGAGACGGCGCGGGAGACACAGCCCGGCGCCGAGACGGTGATGGTGACGGCGCACGGCGACATCCCGACGGCGGTCGAGGCGGTGAACCGCGGGGCGTTCCACTTCATCGAGAAGCCGCTCGACCTGGCGGTGTTCCGGTCGTTGTGCGCCCAGGCGTTGGAGAAGGCGTTCCTGCGGTCGCAGAACGAGAACCTGCGTCAGCAGATCGACGAGCAGTTCGGGTTCGAGGGCATCCTGGGCCAGAGCCCGCCGATGCGGGAGCTGATCACGCGGCTGAAGCAGGTGGCGCCGACGGACATCCCGGTGCTGATCACCGGCGAGTC
>JBCCXV010000129.1:0-7158 GCA_039191195.1 Planctomycetota bacterium | reverse complement strand
GCCGGGTCAAGAACGGATGGACGCGAGCGCGGCGGCGGCGAAGGGGAGGTTGAGGATGACCGGCAGCCAGGCGCCGAGGACCGGGGGGACGGCGCCGGAGCCGACCTGCATGGCGACGAGCCCCCCACCCCAGGCGGCGATGGTGAGTCCGGCGGCCTTGAGGGACTGCTTGAGCAGGGGTTCGGGCGCGCGCAATAAGAAGAACGGCAGTCCCATCGCCAGGATGAGCCCGCCTAGGGCCAAGACGCTGAACCGGCCCCAGACGATGCGGGTGATCTCGCTGCGCATGGCGGGGTCGACGGCCGGGTTGGCTTGTAGGTCGCGGAGCGTGGCGATGGGCAGCAGTCGCAGGTAGAGCTTGGCTTGTCGGGCCAGGAGCACGGTGGGTGAGAGCTCGCTGGGCAGGGATTGGACGACGCGGTCGGCCGGCGCAGCGGGGGTGACGGTGGAGGCGGGGTCGCGGGCGAGGACGGGTTCGGCGACGCGTGCGGGCGGGTCGAACACCCAGGATTCGGAGGCGGCGTCCCACTGGGCGTTGGGGGCGGAGAGCCAGCGGTTCATGGTGAGGCGTTCGGGGTCGCGCACGACGACGCGGACGTCTTGAAGTGTGGCGCGGCCGGTCTCGGGGTCCATGTCGAATCCGCCGGCGCTCCAGAGGGCTTGTCCGGCCTCGGGGGTGAAGTAGATGGCCTTGGTGCGGACCTGGCCGAGTTTGAGGTTGCTCTTGGAGCGCAGGAGCTTGTCGGCCATGGCGGGCACGGCGAACTCTTGGAGGGGGAGGGTGAGTCCGACGAGGAAGAGGCCGGCGACGAGGACGGGGGCGGCGACGCGGTAGAGGGAGACCCCGCCGGCGACGAGGGCGGTGAGCTCGCGGTTGCGCTGCATGGCCGAGAGGGTGAAGCCCATGGCGGCGGTGACGAGCAAACCGGAGAAGAGGATGTAGATCATCACGACCGTGGGCAGGTAGTAGTCGGCGATGACGTAGAGGGTCCACCCGGCGCCGCGGAGCCAGGGGACGGTGAGGCGGTCGGTGATGTCGCGGCCTTGATCGGGGGTGAGGTCGAAGCGGTCGGCCAGGGGCTGGGGCTCGAGGCTGTAGCCGACCTGGTGGCGGAGGTCGCGTGCGGGGATGTCGTATTCGAGGGCGATCTTCTCGAGCTCGGCGGCGCGGGCGCGCTCGGGGCCGGCCTTGAGGAACTCGTCGACGTCGACGACGAAGTCGATGACGACGAACAGCGCCATGAGGACGAACGTGAGGATCACGAAGTTGGTCAGGAACGACCGGATGATGTAGCGGTCCAGCACGCGCATGGCGTTTCCTTATCGCCGGGCGACCTGGCAGTAGACGGTTCCGAGGACGACGGCGAGCAGGAGGTTGCCGGACCAGAGGAAGGCGAGGCTGGCGGCGAGCCCGCCGGCGCTGGTTCCGCTGCTGGCGAGGTTTTCGGAGGCGTGGATCATCACGAGGGTGAGGATGGCCAGGAGGAAGCTCCAGAAGAAGACGGCGAGGGGCGATTGACCCTTGAGGCGCATGGCGAGCACGCCGCCGAGGGGCAGGAGCAGGGCGCAGCTGGCGGCGGAGGCGGCGCGTTGGTGCTTGAGGTTGACCACGCGTCGTCCGAGCCGTTCGATCTTGGCTTGGAGTTGTCGGCGTAGGCCGTCGATGGCGCCGGCTTCGTCAGCGGGGGTGGCCTGGAGCTGGGTGATGAGTTCGTCGAAGCCGAGGACGCCGCGCTGGTGGGCTTGGTCGGAGAAGACGGGTTCGGGCCAGGTCATGGCGTTGAGCTCGCGCTCGGCGAGTTCGTTGACCCCACCGGTGGTGCTGTCGACGACGCGGACGCCGCGGAGGAAGATGCGGACGGCGGGGTCGAGTCCTTGGTCGTCGGCGGAGATTCGGACGTCGGCGGCGTCGGCCTCGAAGCGTCGTTTGGGGTCGGGGCCGTCGCGGGTTTGGTCGAAGGCGCGGACAAGGACTGGGCGCAGGCCGTCGGACTGGAGCAGGAAGCCCTCGGGGGTGCGTGTGACGGCGGGCGCGCTGATCTCGTAGCGCTCCTGCGGCAGCCACCCGTGGAGGACGACGGGGACGCCGCCGGCCCACTGCTCGGCCATGCGTTTGCGTACGGCGGCCTCGGCGAGCTCGCCGGAGAGCTCGGCGACGATGCGTTGGATAGCGTCGGAGCGTGTGGGGTCGCGGACGAGCTTGCGGAGGTCGAGCCAGGAGAGGAACCGAGGCTCTTCGAGCACGGGGTTGGGCAGGCGGATCGGGCGGAGGGTGACCGACTCGGTGGACATGCTCTGGCGCTGGGCGCGTCGGCGGTCGTCGAGGGCGACGGGGTTCTCGAGCTGGACGCGGACGTAGGCGTTGCGGTCTTCGTCGGAGTAGAACAAGACGCGGGCGGCGCTGGCGGTGGCGGGCGAGCCGATGGACCGGCCGTCGAGGCGCCCGATGGCGACGCCTTCGAGGGCGACCTCGCGTTCGAGTCGGAGGCCGGCGGTGACGACGTTCTCGACGTCGACGGGCTGGGCGGAGTCGGCGTAGATGACCAGGCCTTGGTCTTTGAAGACGAAGGCTTGCTTGTCGTCGAGCTTGCGGACGAGGACGCCGACGATGTCGCCCTCGACCATTTCGGTGACGGCCCGGTAGAAGCTGGGGACGACGAAGTTGGACAAGACCCCAAGGCCGATGGAGAGGGTGAGGCCGAGGATCAGCGGGGGCGCCAGGACGGAGCGGTGGCTGATGCCGCTGGCGTGGCAGGCGAGGACTTCGTTGTCGTTGGCGAGGCGGGTGTAGACGAGGGTGGCGGCGAAGGCGCCGGCGAAGGGGAGGACGAATCCGAGGAGGGTGGGGATGGTGTAGAGGACGAACTTGATGAGCTGGGTGGGGCCGAGGAGTCCGTCGGAGAGGGGTTTGACGGCGGCGGCGAAGCTGAGGACGACCACGAGCACCGCCGCCGAGATCGCCAGCACCTTGAGGACCTCGAAGAAGATGTGTCGGTAGATGGTGAGGGGCATCGTGGTGGCGCCGGCCTGCGTGCGGGCCTGGGGCCCTTGTCGAGCTTAGGGGGCGTCGGGGAAGGGAACGCCGAGGCGTGCGAGGCCGTCGCGCTGGGCGTTGGCGAGGGTGTCGCGGGCGGACTCGGCGAGGTCGAGCATGGCGGTGAGCTGGTCGCGTGAGAAAGCTTCTTGCTCGGCGGCGCCTTGGACTTCGACCAGGCGGCCGTCGGAGAGCATGACGACGTTGAGGTCGACCTCGGCGCTCGAATCCAAGACGTAGTCGAGGTCGAGGACGGGCCGGCCGTCGACGATGCCGACACTGACGGCCGAGACGAGGTGGGCCATGGGGGTGGCGTTTGGGTCGAGGCGTCCGGCTTGCTTCTCGGCGTGGAGGGCTTGGGCGAGGGCGACGGCGGCGCCGGTGATGGAGGCGGTGCGGGTTCCGCCGTCGGCGCGGACGACGTCGCAGTCGCAGGTGACGGACACGCCGGGCATGGCGTCGAGGTTGACGCCGGCGCGGAGGGAGCGGCCGATGAGGCGTTGGATCTCGGTGGACCGGCCGTCGGTGCGGCGCTTTTTCCGGTCGGGGGTGGAGCCGGGGAGCATGTTGTATTCGGCGGTGACCCATCCGTGGACGGGGGCGCCGTCGTCGTCGGTGCGGATCCAGGGGGGTGGGCGGTCGGCGACGGAGGCGGTGCAGAGGACGGCGGTGCCGCCGAACTTGCAGAGGACGCTGCCGGCGGCGCTGGTCTCGAAGGGCTCGATGGAGACGGCGCGCATGGCGCTGGGGGGGCGGGTGTCGGTGGCGGGGTTGGTCATGCGCGTGGGGTTAGGCGGGGTTGGCGACGCGGGCCTCGGGGAGCTCGTCTTCGGCGGCGGCTTGGGCGAAGCCGAGTCCGACGAACCGGCCGTGCAGGCGCTCGGCGAGTTGGGAGCCGGCGAAGGAGCGGTTCTCGACGAAGGCCCGGCCGATCATGGCGACCATGAGGTCGGACACGGCGACCTGGACGAGCAGGAGGTTGCCGCCGATGGCGCAGATGAAGGAGATGGCGTTGCTGACGGTGATGGTGTCGTCGGCGATCTTCTCGATGAGCAGGGCGATGAGGAATCCGATGCCGATGGCGGTGAGGGGCGCGGCCATGCGCCGGACGGTCTGGACGGCGCGCTGGGCGTCTTCGGGCTTGCGGGGCTGGGCGATCTGCCCCCAACGGACGAGGACCACCAGCGGCGCGATCGACATGAACAGCAGCGCGACCGAGAGCATCCAGCTGTAGTCGGCTTGGATGGACGCGGCGAGGATCAGCGCGAAGAACAGGGCGTAGAAGGGCGCGACAATGATGGCGACCCAGCCCGGCGCCGACGACTGGGGCAGCAGGGTCTTGAGGGTGAGGCAGGAGCGCACGATGCCGGGGAACAGGCCGATGATCTTCGGGCCGAAGGTGGCGAGCACGAAGAAGGCGAAGGCGAAACTGAAGCTGTCTTGAAGCTGCCCGACCTGCTTTTGGGCTTCTGCCCGGGCCTCGCGCGAGACCTTGTCTTCATCCACCTGGGGCGCCGCGGGCGGCTGGAAGACCTGTTGACCCCAGGGGTCCATTTGCGGCTGCTGCGGGTTCTGCAAGCCCTGGGCGGCGGCCTCGGCCTGGGCCTGCACCATTAGCCCGGTTTTGATGTTGTCGTAGAACAGGGTTTCGAGGCTGTCGTACTCGATGAGGGTGGAAAAGGGGATCACCAGCCAGAGCATGGGGACGAGGAAGGCCAGTCCCCAGGCGATGCGGGCGACCAGGGCGCTGCGGCGTCGGCGTCGCCAATCGACGGCGGCCCAGCAGGCCATGCCGGTCGCGATAACAAGGCAGACCAACGGCCCGGCGGCCTGCCAGCGGGAGACGAGGTCGAGGTCATCGACAAAGCTGGAGGGCCAGCCCTGGTCGCGGAGTTCTTGGGTTTGGTCGTTGTCCCAGAGTTGGACGAAGTCGACGATGCCGAAGATGGCGGCGGCGGTGAGCAGGACAAAGGCCGGCCAGAGGACGGCGCGGCGCCAGGCGGCGAAGTCTTGGGCGAGGGGTTCGGTGAGCGGCTCGGGCCCGTGAGCGAGTTGGGCGCGCTCTCGGTCGGTGGCCTTCTCGTGGTAGAAGTCGGAGCGGACCAGGCGGCGGGCGAAGACGGCGGCGAGCTTGCCGCTATCGCCGGCGGCCTGGGCGAGGACTTGGCCGGGCTCGCTGCTCTGCTGGAGTTGTTGGAGCAGGCCCTGGGGCGGCGCCGGGGGTTGTGGGGGCGCTGGCGGGGCGGGCTTGTCTTGCGGCGGTTCGGGCGCGGTCATGCCGGGCCTCCTGGGGTCGGCGGGAAGACGCGAAGCGTCGGCCTAAAGCGTAGTGGAAGGCCGGGGGAGGTCTTGCGGGCCTTGGCGGGCGTGGGGCGGGTCAGCCGGTGGCGCCGACGGCGTGGGGCGTGAGCATCTCGGGGAGCGAGGCGCGGACGGCCTGGGCGACGGCGGCGGGAGCGGCGTCTTCCCAGAGTCGGCGGCCGTCGCCCTGTCGGTCGCGGAGGCGGTCGAAGCGGCTCATGATCTGGGCGACCTCGGCGGGGTTGGGGGGCTCGCTGCGCCAGACGCGGATGGACTCGTGGGGGGTGGGGGCGGCGGACTCGGCGTCGTAGGCGAGCTGCTCGAAGAGTTTTTCGCCGGGCCGGGCGCCGGTGATCTTCACTTCGACATCGACGTCGGGCTCGAAGCCCTGCTCGCGGAGGAAGCGGTGGGCGAGGTCGAGGATGCGGACGGGCTGGCCCATGTCGAGGAGGAAGACCTCGCCGCCCTCGGCGATGGCGCCGGCTTGGAGGACCAGTCCCGCGGCTTCGGGGATGGTCATGAAGTAGCGGGTCATGTCGGTGTGGGTGACGGTGACGGGCCCGCCGGCGGCGAGCTGGGCGGACCAGATGGGCAGGACGCTGCAGGCCGAGCCGAGGACGTTGCCGAAGCGGACGACGGCGAAGCGTGTGGCGCTGCGTCGGGCGAGGTCTTGGACGTAGAGCTCGGCGAGGCGTTTGCTGGCGCCCATCATGGAGGAGGGGCGGACGGCCTTGTCGGTGCTGATCATGACCAGGCGACCGACGCCCTCGGCGTCGGCGGCGTCGGCGATGGAGCGCGTGCCGTAGAGGTTGTTCTCGACGGCCTCGGCGGGGTGGTCTTCCATCATGGGCACGTGCTTGTGGGCGGCGGCGTGGAAGACGACGTCGGGTCGGTGCTTGGCGAGGAGCTCGCGTGTCTTGCTGGCGCGGGTGACGTCGTGCAAGACGGTCTTGCGGGTGAGGCCGGGGAACTGGGCGGCGAGCTGGCGGTCGATCTCGAAGAGGGGGTTCTCGGCGCGGTCGACGAGGATGAGCTGGGCGGGCCGGAAGGCGGCGGTTCGGCGTGCGAGTTCGGAGCCGATGGACCCGCCGGCGCCGGTGACCATGACGACTTGGTTGTGGAGGGACTCGCCGACGACGTCGGGGTCGATGGGCCTGGGGGCGCGGTCGACCAGGGCGGAGAGTTCGGGCCCGACGGCGGCGCCGGACCAGCCGGCGCTGGAGACGCGGCCGGCGAGCTGGTCGGAGAGGGTGGGGAGGAACATCGCTCGCGCCTGAGCGCGGTCGAGGACGGCGCGGACCTGTCGGATGGCGTCGCGCATGGCCTGGGGGAGGCTGACGAGGACCTCGTCGACGGGCCGGCCGGCGGTGCGCCACTCGCCGAGGACACGGTCGAGGTCGTCGAAGGCGCCGACGACGGCGCAGCCGGGGTCGGCCTGACCGACGGCGGAGGCGGGCAGGACGCAGCCGACGACGCAGGGCCGGGGCTCGGCGATGGCGAGCTGGTGGAGGACGTCCTGGACGCTGCGGGCGGTGCCGACGATGAGCGCAGTGGGGGCGGGGGGCGTCATGTTGCGGTTATCGGCCGGGGCCGACCGATCGCTATACCGGCGGGGCGCCGGGGCGAAGCCCGGGGGGCTGGATCGTCGATATCGGGGGTACCGCCCTGCCCCCCTGCTTGGAGAGGCCCGTTATGCCGGAATCCCCGACCCCCGCGAGCGACTCGGTGCTGCGTTTTGGCCAGAGCCCGGAACTCCCGGAGCTGCGCGGCGAGCCGCGGCTGTCGCTGCCGTTCATGTACTGCGAGCTTCGGGCCCGGACGGG
>JBCCXV010000128.1:0-7160 GCA_039191195.1 Planctomycetota bacterium | reverse complement strand
GCCAGCTCATCCGCCTCGAGCAGAACTACCGCAGCACCCAATCCATCCTCGCCGTCGCCGACTCGCTGATTAAGCACAACTCCGGCCGGAAGCACAAAGCCCTCTGGACCGACAACCCCGGCGGCGAGCCCGCCCGCGTCCTCGCCTGCGCCGACGAACGCCACGAAGCCAAAGAAGTCGTCCGACGCCTCCGCCAGCTCGGCGAAGAACGCGGCCTCAAGTGGGGCGAGATGGCCGTGTTCTACCGCATGAACTCGCTGTCCCGCGTCATGGAAGACGAACTCCGCGACGCCGGCGTGCCGTACCAAATCGCCCGCGGCACCGCCTTCTACGACCGCAAGGAGATCAAGGACTCGGTCGCCTACCTCCGCGCCATCGCCAACCCGGCCGACGAGGTCAACCTCCTGCGCATCGTCAACACGCCCGCCCGCGGCATCAGCGCCACCACCATCCAAGCGCTCCAGGCCCGCTCGCAGGCCACCGACACGCCGATGGACCAGGTCCTCGCCGCCCCCGACGCCGTCGAAACCCTCGCGCCCCGCGCACGCTCCGCCTGCGCCCGCTTCGCCAAGCTGCTCGCCGACTGGCGCAGCGCCGCCGGCCTGCTCGAAGGCGGATACGCCGCGCCCGACGGCCTGCTCCAACCCAGCCTCCGACAGTTCGTCGAAGACGTCGTCCGCGAGTCCGGACTCGAAGACCACTACCGCAACGACAAATCCGACCCCGACCAAGAGCGACTCGCCAACCTCGGCGAGCTCGTCAGCTCCGCCCAGCAGTTCGAAGAACGCTACGCGCTAGAACTCTCCGACGAAGACATCGAAGAAGAGCCCTCGCTCGCCGACAAGCTACTGTCCTTCCTCGAACGCATCGCGCTGGTCAGCGACGTCGACACCGTCGACTCCGGCAGGGGGGCCGTCACCCTCATGACCCTCCACGCCGCCAAGGGCCTCGAGTACCCCGTCGTCGCCATCATCGGCTTCGAAGAGGGCCTGCTGCCCCACGAACGCTCGGTCCGCGAGCCCGGGGGCGACGAAGAAGAGCGCCGCCTCGCCTTCGTCGGCGTCACCCGCGCCGAACAAGTCCTCCTGCTCAGCTTCGCGCGAAGAAGGACCATCTTCGGCCAGTCCCAGCCCACCATCGCCAGCCGGTTCCTCGACGAAGCCTCGTCCGAGCACCTCGTCCGCGAAGAGCTCATCCCCGAAGAGATCGGCCGTTTCCTCGACTCCGGCGGCCGGCGGCCCCGCGCCGGCGGGGCGTCCACGTCGTCCTCCGGCGCCGGCTTGGACACCGGCACGCGCGTCCGCCACCGTCGCTTCGGCCCCGGCGTTGTCCGCAGCGTCACCTCGATGGGCGCCCACACCCGCGCCGTCGTCCAATTCGACCGCGCCGGCGAAAAGACCCTCATCCTCGAATACGCCGGCCTCCAAACCGAAGCCGGCGACGATTGGCCGCCCGCCCCCGACCCCGTCTGGGACGACTAGCGCTGTCAGCGTCGCCGCGCGTGAACGCGCACGCCAGCGCCGCTACCCCACGTCGATCAGCCCCTCGGCGCCGCCGAGCTGTCGAGCCAACAGCTTCCGCAGCAACTCGTGCTCGGGCAGAAGCAAATCCGGGTCGCGGTCCACGATCGACCGCGCCGCACGACCCGCCGCCTCCAGCAGCTTCAGGTCCTCAGGCAGGTGCGCCACCAGCAACGGCGAAGACCCGCTCTGCTTCGACCCAAAAAACTCGCCGGCGCCGCGGATGTCCAGGTCCATCTCCGCAAGCTCGAAGCCATCGCGCGTCTTCGCGATCGCCTCCAGCCGTTTGCTCGCGTCTTCCGTCGACGGCTCCGCCAACAGCACGCACAACGGCGGCCCCGGGCTCGGCCCGCGACCGATCCGCCCCCGCAACTGGTGCAGCTGCGCCAGCCCAAACCGGTCCGCGTCCTCGATGCACATCAGCGACGCCTCGGGCACGTCCACGCCCACCTCGATCACCGTCGTCGCCACGAGCACCGGCGAATCGCCCGACCGGAACGCCGCCATCGCCCGCGCACGCTCGTCCGAACCCATCCGCCCGTGCACGAGGCCCACGTCGATGCCCTCGAACCAGCGCTGCTGCAGCTCTTCCCGCAGCTCGATCACGCCCCTCGCCGACGCTTCGCGGCCGCTTCCGGGGAGGCTTCCGGGGGGGGCGGCGCCGTCGACCGTGCTGGCGACGACGAACAAGCGCTCGCCTTGGGCCACACGGCTGCGCAGGTACAGGTAGGCCTCCTCGCGGCGGGGCGTCTCGAGCACGCGCGTCTCGATCGGACGGCGTCCTCCGGGCGATTGCCGAAGCGTCGACACGTCCAGATCGCCAAACGCCGTGAGCGCCAGCGTCCGCGGGATGGGCGTGGCCGTCATCACCAGCGTGTGCGGCGCCGGCTCGCGCGGATCGACGTCCGCGCCCGGGTTTCCCCCGTCAAACGGGAGCCCGCCTTCGGGCGCCGTGCCCGACCCCGCCGGCTCGCTCCGCCGCAACGCCGCGCGCTGCTGCACGCCGAAGCGGTGCTGTTCGTCGATCACCACCACCGCCAGGTTGTGGAAGCGCAGCTGCTCGCTCAGCAAGGCCTGCGTGCCCACGACCACCTGCACGGCGCCGCGCGACAGCGCCTCGACCAATCTCGCCCGCGCAGCGGACCCGGCCGGAGCCCGGTCGGCCGTCAACGGCTCGGCCCGCACCCCCGCCTTCTCCAGCCACGGCGCCAATCCCGCGTAGTGCTGCTCGGCCAGCACCTCCGTCGGCGCCAGCAGCGCCGCCTGCGCACCCGCCCGCGCCGCCAGCAACATCGCGCAGAACGCCACGGCCGTCTTGCCCGAGCCCACGTCACCTTGCAGCAGCCGGTTCATCGGCCGTTCGCGCGACACGTCCTCCGCCACCTCCCGCAGCGCCTGGGACTGATCCTCCGTCAGCGCAAACGGCAGGTGCGAGGCGACCTCGCGCAGCGCATCGTCATCACTCCCCAGCACCGGCGCCCGCAGGCTCCGATCCACAAACACACGCCGTTTCGCCACCCCAAGCTGAAGCAAGACCAGCTCGTTGAAGGCCAGCCGCCTGCGAGCGCCCGCCGCGTGGTCGAGCGTGGCGGGGCGGTGCAGCGACTCGAAGGCCTCCACCAAAGGCGGCAGCGCATATTCGCCCCGCACCGCCTCCGGAAGCGGGTCTTCGAGTGACGGCGCCACCGCCGGAAGCGCGGCTTCGATCAGCCGTTCGATCTGGTCCGATCGGAGCCCTTCGTGCGCCGGATAGATCGGCCGGAGCCGGGCGGGGGCGCGCTCCGGCTCGCCCGGCGGCGCGCTCAAGCCCGTCAGGTCGCTCGAGGCGGCCGGCACATCCGGGGGGTCGGGCAACAACTCAAACGTCGGGTTGGCCATCTGCAGGTAGCCGTTCCACGGCTTGGCCTTGCCGGTCACGCGCATCGCCAGACCCGGGTGGATCCGGTCTTGCAAACGGCGCTGGTTGAACCACACCAGCGCCAGGCTGCGGTCGCCATCATCCAGCGTCGCCTCGAAGCGGCCCTTGCGCCCGCGCGGGTGGCCGACCCAGCGCGTCGCCGCGATCGTGCCCCGCGCCGACCCCACCGCCTCGGGCACGAGGTCGCGGATCGCCGTCTCGGCCTCGTGACGCTCGTACCGCAACGGCACACGCTTGAGCAGGTCGCCCAGCGTCCGCAGCCCGTACTCCGCCAGGTGCTGCGCGCGACGCGGGCCCACGCCCGGCAGGGCGGTGATCGGGTCGCCGGGCTGTAAGGCGCCGGGGGCGCCGGCGTCCGGGGCCATCGCGCGAGTGTACGGGCCCCGCCTCCGAATACAGACCCGCCCCCCGCGCGCAAAAAAAAGGCCCCGCTGCGGGGAGGCGACCGCAACGAGGCCCGATCCAGGGCAGGGGGGTTGTCGCTCGCGTCGCGTGCCGGCCGTGGCTGGCCGGCCCTCGCGTCGCGGGCTCACACAGAGTTGGATTCAGAACCCCGCCGGGCTAGCGGCAGGCGTCGAAATCGTCGGCCGTGCCGCCGCCACGCGACGGCCTGTAACGGCACGGCAAGGCCTGACGCCTGCAAGCCCTCCGTATACTGCCGCGATGACCTCGGGACACGGCTCCAAACTCGCGGTGTTCCCCGGCACCTTCGACCCCATCACCAACGGCCACCTCGACATCATCCGCCGCGGCCGCGGCCTCTTCGACCGCCTGATCGTCGCCATCGGCCGCAACCCGGCCAAGGTCGAGCTCTTCACCCCCGAAGAGCGCCGCGAGATCATCGACGGCCTGCTCGCCGAAGAAGGCCTCACCGGTGTCGACGTCGCCGTCTACGAAGGCCTCACCGTCGACTTCGCCAAGTCCATCGGAGCCACGGCCATCCTCCGCGGCCTCCGCAACGTGACCGACCTCAACTTCGAGTTCCAGATCGCCCTGACCAACCGCGCCATCGCCGGCATCGAAACCGCCTTCGTCATGTCCGGCGAGAGCTACGGCTTCACCAGCTCCACCCTCATCCGCCAGATCGCCGCCGGCGGTGCGCTCGACCGCCTCGGCGCCTTGCTCCCGGAAGTCGTCATCGCAAAGCTTCAAGCCAAGAAGGCCGAGCACGGCGGGCGTCTGCCCTGGCTCCACGTCGACCACCTCAAGGCCGAGTAAACCTCCCCGACCATGGACTACCGCATCATCAGCATCGGCGCGCTGTCCCGCCACGAGCTCTGGGAATCCCCCGGGCCCGTCGGCACGCCGCACGCCACCACCACCCTCATCCGCAGCGGCGACAAGACCATCCTCGTCGACCCCGGACTCCCAGCGCCCGCGGTCGTCGCCCGCCTGGGCGAGCGCGCCGGGCTCGCGCCAGAAGACATCACCGACGTCTTCCTCACCTGCTTCCGACCGGCCCACCGCGGCGGGATCGCCGCCTTCGAGCACGCCCGCTGGTGGATCGCCGAGGCCGAGCGCGAGCAGGTCGGACGAGCCCTGGTCGGGCAGTTCGAGTCCATCCCCGAAGACGCCGCCGACGAGCGCGAACTCCTGCGCAGCGAAGTCGCCCTCCTCCAGCGGTGCCAGCCCGCGCCCGACAAGCTCGCCGACCGGGTCGACCTCTTCCCCCTCCCGGGCTTCACCCCGGGCAACGCCGGCCTCTTGCTGCTGGACTCCAGCCGCACGACGCTGCTCGCCGGCGACGCCGTGGCCACCAGCGAACACCTCGAGCGCGGGCGTGTGCTACGCGGCGCCTTCGACGCCGAGCAGGCCAAGGACTCCCTGGCCGAAGCCATCGAGATCGCCGACGCCCTGATCCCCGGCCACGACAACGTCGTGCTCAACCCCACCCGGGCCGGCGGTCCGGCCCTCGGCGCCGGCCTGGCCCTCGGCTAAGCCTGCGTCGACTTGGCGGCACGCCGCGCACGGAAGAAGTCGCGCAGCACCGCGCCGCACTCCTCGGCCAGCACGCCCGTGCGGATCGCCATCCGGTGGTTGAACCGCGGGTCGTCGCACAGGGTCGCCAGCGAGCGCACGCAGCCCATCTTGGGGTCCGCGGCGCCATACACCAGCTCGTCGATCCGCGCGTTCACCAGCGCCCCCGCGCACATCGGACAGGGCTCGAGCGTCACCGCGAGCCCGTAGCCGTCGAGCCGCCACAGGCCCCGCGCCTCGGCCGCCCGGCGGAGCGCCACGATCTCGGCGTGGGCCGTCGGGTCGGCATCGGTCTCGCGCAGGTTGCCCCCCTCGGCCACGACGCGGCCCGACGCCACCTCGTACACCACCGCGCCCACCGGCGCCTCCCCTTGATCGCCCGCCGCACGCGCGAGCTCCAGCGCCCGGCGCATCCGCACGACATCGCCAGGGCGGTGCGCTTCGATTCCCGGGGCTTCTTCAGGCATCCGCGAGAGTGTAGAACGTGGCGGTGCGCATCCTCCTGGCCCCCGACAGCTTCAAGGAATCCCTCTCCGCCCGCGCGGCCGTCGCCGCCATGACCTGCGGCACCCAGGCCTCGGGCGTCGACCCGCTAGACATCGACCCCTGCCCGCTCAGCGACGGCGGAGAGGGCTTCATCGACGCCCTCCACCACGCCATCCCCCACCTCGACAGAGTCACTACGCGCACACGAGGCCCCGACCCGCAAGACGCGACCGACAACGTCGTGAGCTTGGGTTTGCTCGAGGAGTCCGCCGACGCCCCGCGCACCGTCTTCGTCGAAATGGCCCAGTCCGCCGGCCTGGCGCAGGTCCCGCGCGACCGGCGTGACCCCGAGCGGCTTTCCACCTTCGGCGTCGGCCAAGCCATCCTCGCCGCGCTCGACCTCCAGCCCGACCGCATCGTGCTCGGCGTCGGCGGCAGCGCCACCGTCGACGGCGGCGCCGGCATGGCCCAAGCCCTCGGCGCCAGATTCTTCGAGACCGATGCTGAGATCGCCCCGCCCATTCCAGCGGCACAGCTGCAAGGCGTGTCTCGCATCGACCTCGACGGCCTCGACCCGCGCCTGAGCGCCACGCGCCTCGAAGTCTGGTGCGACGTCGACAACCCGCTCCTGGGCGAGCACGGCGCCGCGCGCGTCTTCGGCCCCCAGAAGGGCGCCACGCCCGACGCCGTGGTCCGGCTCGAGCACGGCCTGGCCAACCTTGCCAAGCACATCCGCAACGCCACCGGGCGCGATATTGCCGCGACCCCCAGCGGCGGCGCGGCCGGCGGCATCGCGGCCGGCGCCGTCGGCATGTTCGGGGCCCGCATCGTGCCCGGCGCCGACGCACTCCTCGACGCCGCGGGCTTCGACGCACGCGCCGCCCAGGCCGACCTCGTGTTCACCGGCGAAGGCTCGCTCGACGCCCAATCCCTCGCCGGCAAGCTCGTGAGCCGGGTCGCCCAGCGGGCCGCCCGCCAGGGCGCCCCCGTCGTCGCCCTGGTCGGCCGGATCGACGCCGACGCCGCCACGCTCGCCGACCTCGGCCTCGCCGGGGCCTTGGAGATCGGTCCCGGACTGCCGCCGGCCGAGTCGATCCGCCGAGCGCCGCAGCTGCTGGAGGACGCCGCCCGCCGGGTCGCCGCCGCCTGGCCGGCCCCTGCACCCGGACTGCGGGCGATATGCTGGCCGGCATGAAGACTTCGGCCGTCGCGACGCTGCTCGGGTTGATCCTCGCCGTGCTGGTGGGCGCACCGCTCAT
>JBCCXV010000127.1:0-7162 GCA_039191195.1 Planctomycetota bacterium | reverse complement strand
TCGAGCTTCGCCGACTGGGCGAGCTCGATGTAGTGCATCACCGTCTCGCGCGGGGCCGCGGTGGTGAGCACGCGCGTCATCGACCGGCCATCGCGGTGGACGTTGCCCACCGACTGGTGCCGGGCGACGACACGCCGAGGGTCGAGGCCCAAGCGGGTCTGCAGGTGCAGGTCGGCCTGGGCCGACAGGTCCTCGTCGCCGCAGGCCGGGATCTCGAAATTGTGGACCAGCGTCTGGAACGCGGGGATCGCGATCATCGCCCGCTTGCCGCGGAACGGCCGCTGGCGGAGCACGGACTTGAGGGTGTCGCTAAGGAACGACGAGCGGGCCACGCTGTCTTGCCGGGCCGCCTCGGGGGCCGCGACGCAGGCCGCGGCAACCAGAGACATGCCGCCTTCGCCGTCGGTCTCGATCTGCAACACCTTCAGCGCGTCGGCGCCGAAGTCGACCGCGATGGGCGAGAGCCGGGGCTTGCTGATGCCAAAGGCCATAGTCGATCCACCCCAAGCGCAGCGCCCGGCGCGAAGACTCCGCGCCCTCGCGTCACGCCCGGGGAGCATCGACCCAACCGCCCCGGCGCTTAACGCCCCGTCGCCGGGTTCCCCGCGCCGACCGGACCCGGCAGACCGCCCCAACCGGCACAACCCAACCACACGGCCCCACCCCACCCGCGCACGGCCCCGCCGGGGCTAAGCTCTCGCCCCCTCGCGCCCCGTCCCAGACCCTGGACCCGCCTGATGGACGACATGACCCCACGCCAGATCGTCGAGGCCTTGGACCGATATGTCGTCGGGCAAGACGACGCGAAGCGCGCCGTCGCCGTCGCCATCCGCAACCGTTGGCGCCGCAGCAAGCTGCCCGACGAGCTCCGCCGGGAGGTCACCCCGCGCAACATCATCCTCTCGGGCCCCACGGGCGTCGGGAAGACCGAGGTGGCCCGCCGGCTGGCCCAACTCGTCCATGCGCCATTCGTGAAGGTCGAAGCCACCAAGTTCACCGAGGTGGGCTACCACGGGCGCGACGTCGAGTCGATCGTGCGCGACCTGGCCGACCGCGCGTTCCAGGTCGTGAAGCAAGAGCAGGCCCAAGTCGTCGCCGACAAGGCCCAGACGCTCGCGTCCTGGCGGCTGGTCGACCTGCTCATGCCCGACCCCGGCGTCGAGGCCCCTGCGCCTCCCCGCGATCTCGATCGCCACGACGCCGCCGACACCCCAGACCCCGCCGCCGAGCGCCGCGCCCGCGCTCGCCAGCGGATGCGCGAGCAGATCGAGTCCGGCAAGCTCGACGACCGCGAGGTCGAGCTCTCGGTCACCCGCAAGCCGGCCACCGGCGGCCTCTTGGCCCAGATGGGCGTCGACCAGGTCGACCCCGACCTCGTCGCCATGTTCGAGCGCATGGCCCCCGAGAAGAAGCAACGCAAACGCGTGCGCGTCGCCGAAGCCCGGCGGATCCTCATCGAGGAAGAAACCGAGAAGCTGCTCGACGAAGAGCGCCTCGCCTCCGACGCCGTCGACCGCGCCGAGCAGTCGGGCATCGTGTTCCTCGACGAGATCGACAAGGTCGCCGCCCCGGCCTCCGGGTCGGGCGGACGCTCCGGGCCCGACGTCTCCCGCCAGGGCGTGCAGCGCGACCTGCTGCCCATCGTCGAAGGCGCCACCGTCTCGACCCGCTACGGCCCAGTGCGCACCGACCACGTCTTGTTCATCGCCGCCGGCGCCTTCCACACGGCCAAGGTCACCGACCTGATGCCCGAGCTCCAGGGCCGCTTCCCCATCCGGGTCGAGCTGACCCCCCTAACCCGGGATGACCTGCTGCGGGTGCTCACCGAGCCCCGCAACGCCCTGACCCGGCAGCAGGCCGCCCTGCTCGACGCCGAAGGCCTCGACGTCGTTTTCGAGGACGCCGCCGTCGAGGCCATGGCCGAGCTCGCAGCCCAGGCGAATGCGAAGCTGGAGAACATCGGCGCCCGCCGGCTGATCACCATCGTCGAGCGGGTGTTCGAGGAGGTCGGCTTCGACGCCCCCGACCGGGTCGCCCGGGGCGAGCGGAAGCTCTCGGTCACCGCCGAGATGGTCCGCGAGAAGGTCGGCCCGATCGTCGGCGACGCCGACGCCGCCCGGTTCGTGCTTTAGGCCGACGCGCGCCCGCACCCTCGCCCCCTTACAATGCCCCACGGCCCTGTGGTGGCGCCCCGCCGGAGCCGCTCGGAAGACCCCGACCGCCCCCGGACCTCGGAGAAACCTGTGCCCCGCCCCAGACGCAAAGGGGAACCCCGTTCATTGCGGAGCGCAAACCGACCACGCCCGCGCTGCGCGCCCCGCAAGTGGGCCTGGGTCTGGGCCCTCCCCATCACCGTTGCGCCGGTCTTTCCGAATGCTTCGGCGAAAGCTCAACAGGAAGACGCAGCGCAAGGCGCGGTGGGCGACGTCCCGGCAACGCAAGTAGCGGCCACCCAAGCCGCCGCCACCCAGCCCGCCCTCGAGGCCGCGACCCCCGAACCACCCCATAGCGCCCCAGCCGCCACGGCGCCCCCGGCCGATCCACCTCGCCCCTTCGACGCCCCGCCGATCATCGCCGCCCCCGCCGAGGCGACCCCCGACCCTTGGTTCGGGCGCCTGAGCCAAGCCGCCAAGGCCCGAGCCCAAGCCGACTACGCACCGGCGCCCGACGACCTGCCCGAGTTCCTGGCGAACCTCGACTACGTCGGTTACCGCGAGATCGAGTTCCGCCGCGACAAGACACTGTTCGCGGGCCGGCCCTTCGAGCTCCAGTTCTTCCACCGCGGCGGCTACCACCCCCGCCGGGTCAGCGTCTCACTCCTGTCGCCCCCGACACCAGCGGCCGCGACGCAACCCGCCGCCACGCAGCCCGACGCTAAGCGCGTACCGGCCAAGCTCGACCCGCACGACCTCATCCTCGCCGAGGTTGACTACAACGCCGAGGTCTGGAACTACCGCGCCTCGCAGCCGCCCGAGCCGTTGCCGGCCGACCTCGGCTTCGCCGGCATCAAGCTCCTGGCGCCGCTCAACCGGGCGCCCGAAGACGGCTACGACGAGCTGCTGACCTTCCTCGGCGCCTCGTACTTCCGCGCCCTGCCGCGCGACGCCGACTACGGCCTGTCGGCCCGCGGCCTCGCCCTCGATACCGGCCTCGGCCAAGAAGAGTTCCCGGCTTTCCGAGAGTTTTGGATCGTCGAGCCCCAGCCCGGCGACACCGCCCTGCGCATCTACGCCCTGCTCGACTCGCCCAGCGTCGCCGGCGCCTTCCGCTTCGACGTCACGCCCGGCGACGTCACCGCGATGGACGTCCGCACCGCGCTGTACTTCCGCGACACCGTCGAACTCGTCGGCCTGGCGCCGCTCACCAGCATGTTCTGGTACGACGAGAAGAACCCCGGCGCCCGGCGCGACCACCGGCCCGAAGTGCACGACTCCGACGGCCTGGTCGTCCACACCGCCGACGGCGAGCGCCTGTTCCGCCCCCTGCGCAACCCGCCACGACCCACGACCACCACCCACCACGCCGAGAAGCTCCTGGGCTTCGGGCTCGTCCAACGCGACCGCACCTACGAGCATTACCGCGACGACGAAGCCCTGTACCACCGCCGGCCCACGGCGTGGGTCGCGCCCACGGGCGACTGGGGGCCCGGCCGGGTCACGCTCTACGGCTGGTACGTCGAGGACGAGATCGACGACAACGTCGCCGCCTTCTTCTGGCCCGACACCCCGCCCGTCGCCGGCGACCGGCTGGAACTCGCCTACACCCTCTCGTTCCTGCGGGGCGACCCCGATCCCTCGGCCGACATCGGGCGTTTTGTCACCACCAAGATCGACCGGCCGGGCGATCGGCGGTCGGTCTGGACCCTCGAAGTCGCCGGCGGGCCCCTCGCCCGAGCCCGCGACCTCGCCGGCGTCGACGTCCGACCCACCGCGACCGGCGGACGCATCGTCGCGTCGTCCATCAACCTCGGGCCCACGCCGGGCCGGGCCACCGTGAGGTTGGAAGTCGAAGCCGAACCCGACATCGAAACGGTCAACCTCCGTGTCTTCCTGGCCCAAGACGACCACGCCCTGACCGAAACCTGGACCATGCCGTGGACGCCGTGAGCCCCGCACCCGCCAGCGCCGCCCCCCCCGGCGTGTCGCAAGCCGCGCGCGAGCGGGCGCTGCGCAAGCTCACGGCCTACGCCGCGGCGCTGGGCCTCGACCCGCCCGCCGACCGCCGACTCGCCGAGCAACTGCTCGGCGCAGCCCTCGACCGCTTCGACCCCGCGTCCGAGGCGCTGTCCGACGCCGACCTGGCCCAGCGGCTCGCCCACGCCGGCCTAGACACCCTGCGCGAACGCCTCGAAGCCGCCACCAACGCCGAAGACCCGACGCAACGCCAAGCCGACCTGCTGCGCTTCGCCCAGATGCTCCGCCTACCCGGCGACGCTCCCGCACCGGGCGCGGAGGCCGGAAGGGTTTCGCCCGACGAAGCGCTGATCCCCGACGCGCCCGGACGCGACATGCCCGCCCAGCAGATCGAAGCCCTCGGCCTCGCGTCCATGCTGTGGGACCTCACAAGGCTGGGCGATCTCGGCCAAGCCGTGCGCAGGCGCTGCCGAACCGTCCTGCCGTGACCAACCCCTCCGCCGATTCCGCGACCGACCTGCACGCGCGCTTCCCCGCCGGCAAGTCGCGCTTCGCGTTGCGCATCACCCTGCTGTCGCTCACCGGCGTCACGACCGTCGGCGCGACCGCCGTATTCCTGCGCATCCTCGAGCCGCACGGCGACCACCCGCTGCACATCCCGCTCGTCGCTCTATTCGCGCTGCTGCTGGCCTGGGTCGCCTTCGGCGCCTGGACCGGGATCGTCGGCGTCGCCCAGCTTTTGCGCGACGACCCGGCCGCCTCCCGCCGGGCCACGCCCCTGGGCCCGCACATGGCGGGCCCCAACCCGCCCACGGCCGTAGTCGTGCCCATCTACCACGAGGCGCCCGACCGGGTCTTCGCCAGCGTCCAGGCCATGCACGAAGACCTCGACGCCCACGACGGCCGGGGCCCCATCGACTTCTACATCCTCTCCGACTCAACGCACCCCGACGCCTGGGCCCGTGAACAGCTCGCCTACACCCGGCTGCTGCAACGCCTGGGTGACGACGCCCGCGTCTACTACCGCAGGCGCGCCAAGAACGTCCACCGCAAAGCCGGCAACCTCGCCGACTTCTGCAAACGCTTCGGCGGGCGCTACGAGTTCATGCTCGTGCTCGACGCCGACTCGGTCGTCGCCGCGCCCACGCTGCTCGAGATGATCCGCCGCATGCGCGCCCAGCCGCGCCTGGGCATCCTCCAGGCCCCGCCCAAGCCGGTGAACCGTGGCTCGGTCTTCGCCCGCATGCAGCAGTTCGCCGCGAGCGTCTACGGCGAAGTGTTCTCCACCGGCTTCTCGGTCTGGACCCAAGCCGACGGCAACTACTTCGGCCACAACGCCCTGATCCGAGTCGAGCCCTTCACCCGGCACTGCGGCCTGCCCGTCCTGCCCGGCCGGCCCCCGCTCGGCGGCGAGATCCTCAGCCACGACTTTGTCGAAGCCGCGCTCATCCGGCGGGCCGGGTACGCCGTCCGCGTCGACCCCGACCTCGACGGCTCCTACGAGGAGTGCCCGACCTCCGTCGATGACTTCGCCAAACGCGACCAGCGCTGGTGCCAGGGCAACCTCCAACACGGGCGCATCGTCCTCGCCGGCGGGCTGCACCCTATCTCGCGCCTCCACCTGGCCATGGGCATCATGAGCTACCTCAGCTCGCCGCTCTGGGGCGTGTTCCTCCTCTTGGGCGGCATCGCCGCGGCCACCGGCGGGCTCGGCAGTCCTTCTCCAACCCCTGAGAGCCTCCCCTCCGGGGCGCCCATCGTGCCCGACTGGGCCTACGGGCTCGGGCTCTTCGTCTTTGTCATGGGCCTGATCACCGCGCCGCGCGCCCTGGCCTTCGCCCTGCTGCTGCGCGACCCCAACAAGCTCGCCGCGCATGGCGGGGAGGCCAAGGCCGCCGGCTCGGTCGCCCTCGAGCTCGCGCTGTCGTCGCTCTTGGCGCCGGTGCTCATGCTCTTCCACAGCTTGTTCGTGCTGACGACCCTCGCCGGCCACAACATCAAGTGGGAAGCGCAAAACCGAGACGAGAGCGCGCTCACCGCCCTCGAAGCCATCCGCACCTACCGCTGGCACACCGTCGTCGGCCTGGCCGCCACCGCCGCGGCGTACCGGTTTGCGCCCGACCTGCTGCCCTGGCTGAGCCCGGTGCTGCTGGGCCTGGTCGGCTCGGCGCCGCTGGCGATGCTGCTGAGCTCCGCGCGGCTCGGCCGGGCCCTGCAAGAGCGCGGCTACCTGCTGATCCCCGAAGAGCACGAGCCGCCGGCGATCCTGGTCCGCCAGAACCGCATCGCGCAGCAGAACGAGGCCGACACCGCCGCCAGCGACGCCCACCCGCTGCTGCGCCTGGTCGCCACGCCGCCCGCGCTGGCCCTGCACGCCGGCCTCACCCGTGCGCACATCCCCCCGCCCGGCGCCGAAGCCCGGCTCGACCGCGTCGCCCAGATCTTCCTCCACGGCGGCGCCGACTACCTCAAGAAGGACGACCGCACCGCCCTGCTCTCGAGCCCCGACACCCTCTGGGCCCTGCACCAGCGCCTCTGGAACGACTGGGAGCCCGGCGAACTCGAAGCCGCCACGGCCCGCGCGCCCGCGGTCGCCGCCACCGTCTAATAACTACGAATCCCCGGGTCTGGTGATGCCGACGTCACGCCGCCTGGGGCATCGTCCGCTTGCGGCGGCCCGACTCGGCGAGCTGGCGGATCGCCGCCTGCTGGTCCGGCGTCGGGTCCACGAACGCGATGCCGACGTACTTGCCGTGCACGTCTTCGTCGCGACGCTTGACCTCGCCGCGGATCACCACGCAGTGCTGGCCGTCGGTGATCGTGAGCTTGACCCGCTTGCCTTCGGCCGGCCGGAACCACCGCCGACGGACCCGCACGCCCGAGATCGACAGGTCGCACACGGGGCCGAGGTTCGACTTCACGCCCTCCATGCCGATACGGCCGCCGCCGCGGCGCTCGGGGCCCGAGCCTTCGCTCGACCGGAGGTAACGCAATGGGTCGTGGAAGCCAACCATACGCCCAAAGATCGG
>JBCCXV010000126.1:0-7251 GCA_039191195.1 Planctomycetota bacterium | reverse complement strand
TCCGCGGACGCATCAAACGCGCCGAGGTCGTCGCCTTCTCCCACCAGCTCGCCGTGATGATCGACACCGGCGTCCCGATCTCCGAAGCCATGGCCTGCATCGTCAGCCAGACCCCCAACCCCGCCTTCCAGGCCGTGCTCGACCGCGTCGCCTCCGTCATCCGCGGGGGCGACAAGCTCTCCACCGCGCTCCAGGCCCACCCGCGCATCTTCCCCCGCGTCATGATCTCCCTCGTCGAAGCCGCCGAAGCCTCCGGCGGGCTCGGACAGATGCTCGAACGCGTCAGCGAGTACCTCGCCAAAGAACGCGCCATCGTCGCCAAGGCCCGCGGCGCCCTCACCTACCCCGCCGTCATGCTCGGCCTCGCCTTGGTCATCGTCGTCGGCCTGGTGATGTTCATCCTCCCGCGGTTCGAGAAGCTCTACACCGCCAAGGGCAGCGCGCTGCCCGGACCCACCCAGGTGCTGCTCGGCGTGTCCAACGCGATCACCGCACAGCCTTGGGCCTGGCTCGCCGGCGGCGTCGGCCTCGCCGTCGCCTTCGCCCTCTACCGCCGCACCGACGCCGGCCGGCGCCAACTCGACGCCCTGCGCCTCGCCGCGCCCGTCATCGGCCCGTTGACCCGGCAGCTGTTCCTCGCTCGGGCGACCCGGCTCATGGGCACCCTCTTCGCCGCCGGCGTGCCCATCCTCGACATCATCCGGCTCGTCCGCAAGGTCACCCGCAGCCACCGCTACGAGCAGCTCTGGGACCACGTCTCGGCCCACCTCGAACGCGGCGGACAGCTCTCCGACGCCCTCGAAGGCAGCGAACTCATCCCCCCCGACGTCCGGCAGATGATCCTCGCCGGAGAGAAGTCCGGGCGCCTCGAACAGGTCCTCACCAAGGTCGCCGACTTCTCCGAAACCGAGTTCGACGAGCGCGTCAAGACCGCGACCCAGCTGCTCGAACCCATGATGATCGTCGCCATGGGCGTGTTCGTCGGCTTCCTCGCGCTCGCCTTGCTCCTGCCCGTGTTCCAGGCCAGCACCGCCACCGGCTGACTCAGTTCTCACGCAAGGGCAGGTCCGGACCGAAATACCCCGGCGAGCCGATCAGCCAGTTCGACACCGCCGCCGCATACACGTTGCCCGATTCCACAAACGGATCGAGCGCGTCGCGGAACGCCGGCGCATAAACCTCCAGCCAACTGTCGCCCAACATCGATGGCGCAAACATCTCACGCTCATAAGGCCCGTCATACTCCGGCGACCGCCGGTACACACCGCCGTACTCGTTGCCCTCGGGCCCCAGCGCATCCGCAAACCGCCACTGGCTGCCCACCATCGACGTCGCGTGCTCCAAACGACCCGACGTCAACTCACGCCACAACGGAACCCGGTCGTCCGTATCCACTCGCACCCGCACAAACCGGCCCCGCGGCAGAAGCTCGACGTACTCGTCCAGCACCTCCGACGCCCGGGCGCCCTGCGCGTCCACCAAGGCCGCCCGCCAGGCTTCCTCCAAAGGCTCGCCCAGCACGAACTCGTTCTCGTTCTCAACCGACACCGTAATCTTGCGCGAAGACTCGAAGAACAGCGTGCGCACCGCCTCCCGGTCTTCCGGCTGCCCGTAGATCGGGCCGTCCGCCGTCGACGCCTGCCGCCGCGCCTCGTAACGACCCAGCATCGTCGCCCGCTCCAGCCGCTTGATGTTCAGCCCTAAGAAAAACATCAGCGAGAAGATCACCAGCAGCAGCGGGAGCACCAGCAGCGTCTCGCTCATCGCCGTGCCACGCCGACGCCGGGATGTGCGACCCCCGCGCATCAGTGGCCCCCCAACGCATCGAACACCGGCGCCACGCGCCGCAGGTCTTCGGCCGACTCAAGCATCGGCTCGGCCACGCCGGCCTCCCGGTACCCCTCCTGCCCGGCCGTCTGCCGCAGCAACTCGGCCCAGTCGTGCAGGTCCTCCACCGGCTCGAGCTGCGCCGTCCACATCGGCGTCCACAAGTCGGCGCTGTGCGTGTTGAACACCCGCGCCTGCGCCACCCCGATCAGCCCCGTCATCGGCGCGCCCGCCTTGTCGAAAAGCCCTGGGCCCATCACCGGGCCCTCTTTCTGCCGCGCCACCGCCAGATACGCCGACCACCCGTGCTCCGCCAGGTCTTCCAGCGAGCGCGTGCCGTCGCTCACTAAGTCGAAGCCCAACGGCGCCGGCGCCTCGTCCGACCGCGTGTCGAACCCCTCGTGCGGGTCCTCCACCGCCACCGGCTCGCCCACGTTCACCCCCACCAGCAGGTAGTAACGCGTCCGCCAATACGGGAACGTCGTCGGCACCGGGTTGCCCGACGCATCCGTCGACGGTTCCAAACCCAGCTGCGGGAACGCGCCAAACGCGTACGAGCCACCCGCCACCAGCGGGTTCGTCTGGAACCGGTTCTTCTCGACGTACAAGTACCCGCCCGGAACCTCTACGCCATAAGAATACTGCTCCGAGTATTCCGTGAAACCGTCGGGCGGCGAGTACGTCTTGCGCATCCGCCCGAACGGCGGAGACGTGCTCGCGTCGAACCACCGCTGCACCTGCTCGAACCGAGGGTCGTTCGCGCTGCTCGGGCCGGTCAGCAGCACCCAGCCGTCGCGGTTGATGAACCACTCCGGCCGCGCCGGGCTGCCCCCATCCAGCGGGTTGAACTGGTCGTCCAGATCAAACTCGCTGTTCTCCTCCCGGTGGTACAGGTCCAGCAGCAAGAACGCCGTCTGGCGGATGTACCGGCCTGCGCCCGCGCCCTGCGCTTCCGCACGCACGTAGTCGGCGATCGTCGAGAGTTCGCCGCCCGCGTCGCCGTTCGTCGGCCGGTTGTCGTTGTCGCCCTCCGACCGGTCGTCGTCCCGCTCCAGGTCGATCTCGTAGTCGGTCAGGTAGATGCCCAGCAGCGTCGTCGGGTCATCGGCCGGCCGGGGCTCGGGCCACACGTAGCTCAGCTTGATCCGCGCGATCTCGTCCAGCTCCGAACGCAGCCGGTCGTTCCGCGTGCTCGGCGTGCTGTCGATCATCCAACGCTGCGGCCCGTGCGTGTAGTAGCTCCAGTCCTCCAGCGTCAGCGGGTCCACCTCCGGCGGCTCGCGGAACCCCGGCGGGTCGCTCAGAAAGTCCCCCTCGCCCACCACCGGCCCCTGCAAACGCGGGTACAGGTAACGGTGACCCACCATCGTGTCGTACGGGCCACGCCGGTACGCTTCGTCCCCACGCAGGAACCGCAAACGACCGCGAACGTAGATGTCGCCCTGACGGCTAAGCCGGTCCACCGTCGACAGCAGCTGCGCCTCGCTGAAACGATCACCCGGCGCATAAACCTGCGACGTCGAGGCGTATGGCGGTGGCAACAACCCCTCGCCCGGCTCTTCGTCTTCCCCGAGCTCCCCGCTCTCGATCAACTCGTCGATCCGCTCTTCCCGAAGCTCCTCGTCGAAGTCGTCGGCCGAGCGGTTCTCGTCCGGCGTCAAGATCGAACCCCGCGGGATGTCCGTCAGACCGGGCTCGGCCACCGTGTAAAGCTCCACCTCCGCGTCGAACACATACCGCGGCGCCGCGCGATCAAACCCCAGCGGCGGGATCACCCCCGCACGCACCGCGTGACCCAAGTCCGCAAACACGCCACGCTCAATCGCGACCGGCAGGCGGTCTTGCGCCAGCACCGCATACTGGCCCGACTCATCCCCGTACCCGCCCGAAGGCATGCTCGCACGCCCAGCCGCCGACGCGCCCTCCGCCGCCGAACGCTCCAGCACCGCCGCCGAAGCCTGGTTGAGCAGGTCCATCGCCCGCATCGCTTCACGCAAGTGACCGATCACCTCGTCGCTCGTGTAACGCGTCATCGCCTCCACCGAACCGGCGTCGGTCCCCAGCACCTGCTCGAGATCGGCCAGCTGCCGCGCCAGGCTCTGATCCGAGTTCTGGAGACGCGCTTGCGTGTACAGCATCTCCCGCCGGACCACCTCCGGCAGGCCGCCCCCATCCAGCGCGTGCTCGATCGCCAGCACCTGCGCCGTCACCAGGCCCATCTCCGTCTCGTCTTCCCCCGAGATCGCCGAATCGATCGCCAACGGCAGGCCGTCCAGCACGTGGATCGCCGCCAGCAACCGCGCCATCTCCATGTTGTGGTGCGCAATGAGGTTGAGCTGCCGCGCCGCCCAACCCGCGCCGCTCAGCGCCGCAGAGTCCGCCGCGTTCTGCACCTCCACCCGCCGCTGCGCCCAACGCCCGAGGTTGTGCACGTAGAACACCATCGAGCCCAACACAATCACCGACAGCAGCGTCAGCAGCACCACCACGCCACGCCGCAGGCCCGGCGACCGCCGGCCGCCCAACACGCCAAGACGCGCGCTCGCCGGCATCACAGCCCCCTCCACGGGATCGGCTCTTCCGGCGAACGACGCGGGATCGCCTCGATCGGCATGAACGCCCGCGCCTCGATGTTCGTGTACCCCTCCTCGCCCCCGTCCACCGACCGCCTTCCGTCCGCAAAGATCGCCGAGGCGTACGGCACGCTCAGGTTCAGCTGGTGACGAAGCGTCAAACCCACCACCGCGTTCACCGGCAGGCCCGGGTCCGACGCCCGGTCCGGGTCGTTGATCAAACGCCACGCCCACACGCCGGCGTCGGTCTGTTCGACCCAATAAAGCGAGAACGTCGTCGCGTCCCGCGCGTACGCCAACCGCCGCGGGTACACGCCCTGCACCCACTGGGGCGCCTCGACCTCCGCCCGCGCGAAAAACTCGGCCACCGCGTCGGCCGCCGCCTGGTCTTCCGAACTCGCCGAAATCTCCCCGCCCACCGGCGCCAGCGCCGCGGCTACGGCGTCCTCGATCCGCTCGTACAACTCGCCCCCCTCGACGATCGAGAACACCACCGGCCGGTCCTCCACGTCGTCCGCCAACGGCAGGCCGCTCTCCGGCGCCACGAACGCTTCGGGCAGACGCACCGCCGCCACCCGCACCCCGGCGTACGCCGCGTAGTGCACCACCGTCTGCGCCGCCAACAACAGCATCGCCTGCGTCAGCATCAGGATCAGCGTCAGCACCACCGGAAACACCAGCGCAAACTCCACCGTCGTCACCCCGCCGTCCCCGGCGAGCCGACGTCCCGCCCGGCGTAACGCCCCGCCAACCGCGCCACGGCCCCCATCTTCGCCGCCGCCTTCCGACGCGCCCGCCTTCTCGCCCGCACCCGGCCGCAAGCGCCCCAGCGTCCGCAGCGCCAGCAGCAGCGCGACCGCCGTCAGCCCCGCGACCCACAGCCACTGCGCATAGGCGCTATCCCACCAGCCGTCGGCCGGAGGAGCGCTCATCTGGGCAAGGGGCGAAGCAGGCCCGGGCGGTCGCCCGAGCGGGGGGGCGGGGGGCATCCACGGAGTCTAAACGCACACCCCCGAATCCCGAAGCGTCTTTCGAGACCGCGCCTGCCCGGTTCCCCGGGGCTCCCAGCACGCGACGCGCAAGAAAAAGCCCGGCCGACCTCGAGGGCCAGCCGGGCTGGAGGATGCAAACCGGTTGTCGATCTCTCCGGTTGTCGCTCACCAAGGTCGCGGCGCTCCAAGGCGCCGCGCCAAGGCGATCACAGCGCGTCGTGGTCGGTCTCGCCCGTGCGGATCCGCACGACCTTGGCCACCGGGTACACGAAGACCTTGCCGTCGCCCACGTTGCCCGTCTTGCAGGCGCCGGAGACGGCCTCCAAGGCCTTGTCCAGGTCTTCGTCCTTGACGCCGACCTTCATCATCACCTTCGGGATGAAGCCGACGTCCATACGCCCGCCTCGGTAACGCTCGGTGTGGCCCTTCTGCTTGCCGAAGCCCTTCACTTCGACGGCCGTACACCCGATCACCCCGACTTGCGCTAGGGCCGCCTTGGCGTCGTCCAAGGCCGAGGGTTTGATGATCGCTTCGATCATGTGCATGAGTAGGTTCTCCAGGGTTCGCCCCGGGCCCCCGGCCCAGGCGCCGCCAAGCGCGACGCCGGCCGAGGGGGGCGGTGGTTAGGTAAAGGATCAGATCTCGCGGGCGTGGTAGCTCTTGATGTACGTCCGCTGGAAGTCCGGGTAAGCCGACATGTCGTGCTCGCCCAGGTCCAGGCCTTCGATCTCTTCTTCTTCGCTCACCCGCACACCCAGCGTGAACTTAATGGCGAGGAAGACCACGGCCGACATGGCCACCGTCGCGACGGCGCACAAGCCGATACCCGTGAGCTGGGCCATGAGTTGGGCCCCGCCGGCCGAGTCGCCGATCAGGCCAACCGCCAGGGTGCCCCAGATGCCGCACGTCAGGTGGACGCTGATCGCGCCCACGGGGTCGTCGATCTTGATCTTGTCAAAGAAGAGCACCGAAGCGAACACCAGAACGCCCGCGATGGCGCCGATGATCAAGGCTTCCCAGCCGTTCATCAGGTCGGCGCCGGCGGTGATTCCCACCAGGCCGGCCAGCATCCCGTTAAGGGCCATCGTCAGGTCGGGCTTGCCGCCCACCACCCAGGAGGTGATGCCCGCCGACACGCCGCCCGCGGCCGCGGCCACGGTCGTCGTGGTCAGCACCAGCGAAACCAGGCCGGCGTCGGCCGCCAGCACCGAGCCGCCGTTAAACCCGAACCAGCCGAACCACAGCAGGAACACGCCGATGGTCGCCAACGGCAGGTTGTGGCCCGGGATCGGCTGCAGCGAGCCGTCCTTGGCGTACTTGCCCAGCCGCGGGCCCAAGATCAAGGCGCCCACCAAGGCGCCCCAGCCGCCGACCGAGTGCACCACCGTCGAACCGGCGAAGTCGTAGAACGACGTCTCCATCTGGTTGAGGTAGCCCTCGCCCCAGTGCCAGGCGCCCACGATCGGGTAGATCAGGCCGGTGAAGACCGTGGTGAAGATCAGGAAGCTCAGCAGCTTGATCCGTCCCGCCACGGCGCCTGAGATGATCGTAGCGCCCGTCGCGCAGAACATCGCCTGGAAGAAGAAGTCGGTGAAGCCCGTCATGTTCAGGCCGTAACCCTCGGCCGTCGCGAACCCGGGGTCGTCGAGCACCTCGCTGCCGTTGCTCAAGAAGGTGAACGTGCTGCCGCTCATCTTGAACCAGGCTTGCCCATCCTCGAAACCGGGGTAGTGGATGTTGAAGCCCATCAGGCCGTACATCAGGAAGCCGATGCAGATCACCATCGCGTTCTTGAACAGGATGTTGACCGTGTTCTTGGCCCGCGTGAGGCCGGACTCGACCATCGCAAAGCCCAGGTG
>JBCCXV010000125.1:0-7278 GCA_039191195.1 Planctomycetota bacterium | reverse complement strand
TTCCCGACTCGGCGCGGCGTCCGAGCAAGCACTGATCGGAGCCCTGTTGCTCGAGCCGGCCCTCGTGGGCCGGGTCCTGGCCGACGGCGTCCCACTGGACGAAGCCTTCGCCGAAGCGGATTTCGTCGGCCACCAGGCCCGGGCCGTCTTCCTGCGGATCATCGAACGCTGGGCAGAGTCGGCCGACAACGGCCTCGCACCGGTTTTGGCGGACCTCGGCGAAATGGAACAACCCCAATGGTGCGAGTGGGCCACCGACGCCGCAAACCGCGCCGAATCCCTTACCCAAGGCGACCCCCAAGCCCTCATTCGGCTGGCCAACGACGGCGCATCGGGCATGATTGAAGCGAGGCGCAGGTTCCATCTGTCCCAGCGGCGACAGGCCGAAACGGCCGAGCCCGGGCAGGACCCCGTCACCCGCAACGCCGAGCGGCTTGCCGACCTCGCCGAAGCCGCCAGGCGACGGCCAGACCCGCGGCGCATCGCACGGCCCCGACGGGGCCCCAGCGCCTAACCCCCGAACGCCGGGCCGAGGCGGGCCCACAACCTGCACCATCGCCGGCCCTGCCCAGGGCCCCCGAAGGAGACCCATGATCCAGACCTTTGAAACGCGTCAGCCCGCCACCGTCGAGCTCCTGAGCTACGCCGGCGAGCGCCGCTTCCTCACCTACGACCAGGTCGTCCAGACCCTCCCCGACCGCTACGTCGAACCGGACAAGGTCGACGAACTACTGGACATCTGGTCCCGCATGGGCGTCGAGCTGCTCACCGAGCTCGAGCTCCGCCCGCACGGCCTGATGGCCGTCTCTCAGGCCCGCCCCCGGCCCCTCCCGGCCGACGAGGCCCGCGCCATCATCGCCGCCGAGAAGTCCCGCCAGACCCTCACCTCCGCCGCCCCCGTCGACACCGGCCCGCCCGGCGCCGCCCAAGAAACCCCGGCCGCCAACGCCGAAGCACGGCCCGCCTCCGACGAAGAAGCCGAGAACACCGACGAAGAGTCCGACAGCGACGGCGAAGAAACCACCGAAACCCTCACCACCGAGCAGGCCCAGGAAGAGCTCGCCAAGGCCCTGTCCGAATCCAGCCACAAGCGCATCGACGACCCCGTGCGCATGTACCTCACCCAGATGGGCGAGATCTCCCTGCTCACCCGCGACGAAGAGATCCGCCTCGCCAAGAAGATCGAGACCACGCGCTACATCTTCCGCCGCGAGATGCTCCAGAACGACTGCGCCGTCGCCCAGGCCGTCGAGACCCTCGAGATGGTCAACGAGGGCGACCTGCCCTTCGACCGCACCATGAAGATCTCCACGGCCGAAGACAACGCCAAGGAGAAGATCGCCGCCCGCATCCCCGTCAACGTCGCCACCGTCAAGAAGCTCCTCGACGCCAACCGCGAAGACTGGGACGCCCTCGAAGCCCCGGGCCGCAAGACCAAGGCCTTCGTCGCCGAAACCAAGGCCCGCATCGAGGCCCGCCGCCGACGCATGGGCCGGCTGATCGAGGAGTGCTCGCTCCGCACCAGCCGCATCCAGCCCCTGCTCAAGAAGCTCCGCAACATCTCCCGCAAGCTCCAGGAGCTCGAGAAGGAGACCGAGCGCGCCGAGAAGTACCCCGACCGCTACGACCCCGAAGACCTCATGGTCATGCGCGAAGAGATCTCCGGCCTCCGCAGCCTCGTCCTCGAAGAGCCCGACCAGCTCCAGGCCCGCGTCAAGCGCATCCAGAAGGTCTTCGACGAATACGAGTCCGCCAAACGCGACCTCTCCGGCGGCAACCTCCGCCTGGTCGTCTCCATCGCCAAGAAGTACCGCAACCGCGGCCTGTCCTTCCTCGACATCATCCAGGAAGGCAACACCGGCCTCATGCGCGCCGTCGACAAGTACGAATACAAGCGCGGCTACAAGTTCTCCACCTACGCCACCTGGTGGATCCGCCAGGCCATCACCCGCGCCATCGCCGACCACGCACGCACCATCCGCATCCCGGTCCACATGATCGAGACCATGTCCAAGCTGCGCAACATCAGCAAGAACCTGCTGCAGCAGCTCGGACGCGAGCCGACCATCGAAGAGATCGCCGAGGCCGCCGACATGCCCGTCGTCGAGGCCCGACGCGTCATGAAGATCAGCCGGCACCCCATCTCGCTCGACCGGCCCGTCGGCGAGTCCGAAGACTCCTACTTCGGCGACTTCATCGAAGACGAGTCCGCCGCCAACCCCACCGAAACCGCCTCCTCCGACGCGCTCCGCCAACAGATCGAGCACGTCCTCAAGACCCTCACCTACCGCGAGCGCGAGATCATCAAGCTCCGCTACGGCATCGGCGACGGCTACACCTACACCCTCGAAGAGGTCGGCCGCATCTTCAAGGTCACGCGCGAACGCGTACGACAGGTCGAGGCCAAGGCCATCCGAAAGCTCCAGCACCCGGTCCGCAGCCGAAAGCTCGTCGGTTTCGTCGACGGCGAAGACGAACTCGCTTAAACGATCCGCTCAACCACAACCGCAGACCCCACCCGGCCGCCCCGCTTCCGCGGGGTGGCTGTCTATCTGGGAACGCCCGATGACGGGGGCAGCTTCTCCCGAGACCACCCAGCGCTTCCCGGAAACTTCCGGGGGCCGGGGGCCGGCTTCTTCCGGGGGGGTTACGCCGCGTTGCGCAGGTGCTGGCTCAGGTTCTGCGCCGCCACCGACTGCAGCAGCCGTTCCCGGTACGACTCTTCGTTCAGCCAGTGCGGCCGACGCAGCAGGTGCCGCCACACGCCCGCCAACCGCGCGCTCGCCTGCGACTCTTCACGCGCCGCCGCGTACACCGCACGCTGCTCACGCACCGAGCGCAGCGCGCCCGCCGCGTACGACTTCGGCAGCGAAGGCGACAGCGCCTCCAGCACGTCCAGGTGTTCTTCGCCGCGCTCGATCGTCTCCCGCACCGTCCGCTGCGACGACCCCGCACGCTCCAGGCCCCAGGGCGAGGGCGACAGCGCCGCCCGCACGTTCCCCAGCGACAGCGCCGCGTGCCACGCAAACCGGTACGCGTGCTGCAACCGCGGGTCGAACCCGCCGCAGCAGTCGAACAGCTCACGCCGGTAGAACACCCCCGCCGAGGGCACGTCGCCCCCCAGCGTCTCAAACAAACCCGACACCGTCGGCCGGGCCGGGTCCGCGCCGCGCTCCACCACCTCGTCGTGCTCGTCGATCCAGCACCGCGGGCCGAACGCGTAGCCGGCGCCGTCTTCGCGGTCCAACAGCCAGGCCGCGTCTTCCAGCGCACCCGGCGCCAACACGTCGCGCGACGAAAGCACCGTCACCAGGTCGGCGTCGGTCCGGTCGATGGCCCGCGTCGCCGCGTCGCCCGGGCCCGCATCCCAAGCGCAGGACCAGCCCGCCAGCTCGTTGCGGTACTCCCGGATCAGGTCGACCGAGCCGTCGCTCGAGCCCCCGTCCATCACCCACACCTCGACGCCCGGGCCCTCCTGATCGAGCGCCGAACAGATCGCCCGCTCCAGCGTGGGAGCGTCGTCCCGGTTGACGATGACCACGGCGACCTGCGTATCCGACTGCGACATGCTTCCTCCAGGGAAAGGGGTGGAAGCATCGTCGGCCCGTTCCCAGGGCGACTGAACGTCAACAGCCGGAGATTGCGCGCATCCCGAAGACTCGGCACAAGCCGCCCAACCCGAACCTCAACCCGCGAGCGATAACCCCGGCTGCCCGCCTTGCCACGGGTCGTTCGGCAAGAAACCTTGGTCTTGCTCCGGGTCCAGCAGGTCCAGATAACGATCCGCAACGTAGCCCCAGTCCTGACCCGCCCGCGCCTGCCTCGCCGCCTCGCCCAGCGACTCGCGCAGCTCCGGCTCGTCGGCCAGCCGGTCGATCGCTTGCGACAGGTCCCCGGGATCGTGTGCATCCACCAGCAGCCCCGTCACGCCGTCCTCGATCAGCTCCGGCCCCGGCACATGCACCGCCGGACGGCTCAGCACGTCGTCCCGCCGGGCCACCACCGGAACCCCGTGCGCCTGCGCCTCCAACAGCACGTTGCCAAACGTTTCGAACCGCGACGGCAGCACCAGCGCATCCAGCCCCGGCCAAAGCTCCGGCAGGTCGTCCCGCTTGCCCGCGAACACCACACGCTCAATCACACCCAGACGCGCCGCCTCGATCGGGCCCCGGTACCGGTGCTCGTCGTCGCCGATCACCACCAGCTTGGGCGCCGGCGACGCCTTGGTCCAACGCATCGCCTGAAGCAAGAACGGAAGGTCCTTCACCGCATCCCCAGGACGACCCGCGAAACCCACCAGCAGCTCATCCTCCGGCGTGCGCACGCCCAGGTGACGCCGAGCCTCCGAACGCTCCCGCGGTTCCCCGCACACCGACACCCCGTTGTGGATCACGTGCACCTCGTCACGCTCGCCGTAATAGAGCTCTTGCTGCCGGCGAAGGTTGTGCGACTCGGCGATCACCCACCGCGCCGACTCGTAACAAAGCTTGTCCAGCTTCCGGGCCAAACGCCCGCGCCGCAACGGCGCCAACTCCGCCGCGCACTGCCCCACCCGGTCCATCGCCTCGTAGCAGAACGTCGGGCGGTACAGCAGCTTCTCCGCGCGCCCGGCCCGCAACACCGCCGACGCCGCGAACGGGTCGTGCGCCCACAGCACGTCCGCCTCGAGCGCCTCCGGGAGCTGCCGGAGCGCCTCGTCCCACCAGTTGCAACGCATCCGGTCGGCCCAGCGCCACTTCCGCCCCAGTTCCATCGGCGGAACCCGGTGCACCACCAAGCCGGGCCGGATCCGCTCGACGTCCTGGGCCCCGCGGTTCTCGCAGAGCACCCGGATCACCGCGCCGCGCTGCGATAGCGCACCGGTCAGGTTCAGCAGGACACGTTCGAGCCCCCCAAACAGGTCCGGCGCAAACAGCGGGTTTAGCAGTGCGATGCGGATCAAGCCGCCTCCCTCCTCTTCCTCTCCGGGCTACTAGTCTCGCCGCCCAACGCCGCCGGCGCCACGCCCGCGGCCAATCCCTGGGGCTTGGGCAGCGGCGCATCGTCATACAACCGGTCCAAACCGAACGCCGACACCTGCGACAGCACCCGATCCACCTGCGAAGCCGACAGCCGATCCCGCCACGCCGTCACCGGGTCCGCCCCCGTCAGCATCGGCGAACGCGCCCCCCGCAACGGCGAGGGTGTCCGATCCAGCCGCTCCAGCCGCCTCGGCGGAGCCAACCCGACCGACACGCACAGCCGCTCGGCCTCCGCCGCCAGGTTCGTCTTTAGCCGTTCGAAGAACACCGGCGTCGCCGTCTTCGGCCCACGACAACGCCACGCCGCCAGGTTCTCTAAGCACCAGCTCACCGCGTGCGCCTCTAGCGGGTCTTCCTGTGCCGCACGGACCCGATCCACGTGCGGGTCTAGGTGGTCCTCCACGAACGCCGGCTGGGCCAAGTAGTCGTCCAGATGGCTGTCCCAGCCCAGCGCCAAACGGCTCTCCACCACCGCGCACGGGTGACGCACCAGCCACACCCGCGGGATCGACGGGAAACGCTCCGACAGCCACGGCAGCATCGCGTTCATCCGGATGTCCTTGATCAGCCGTTTGCGCGCAAACCGCCGCCGGTTAAACCGATCCGTCCACGGCCCGCGCACCAGGCCCGCCAAGATCGCCCCATACACAGCCTGCAACTCTGCATCGCGATCGCTCGGGCGTGCATACGGATACAGCGCCCGACCCCGCAACGCCGGCGTCTTGAGCGCATGGAACGGCTCGAACACGTCCCGCATCGCGTTGCCGTCGTGCAGCAGTTGCCCCACCCACGTCGTCCCGCTCCGCCCCGAGCCCAGCAGCAGCACCGCGTCCTCAGCCCCGCCCCGGTCCCAGTGCAGAACCGACGCACGCTCGCGCACCCGCCGCGCACCGCGTTCCAACGTCTGCCGAACCTGCCAAGGCCTGGGAACCGCCATACCCATCACTCCCGCGGGCTAAGCCGCCTGCCCCGGCGCCAACCGCCGCACCGCCTTCGCCACCGGCCACACCGGCGACACCCAGCGACGCCGCTTGAGCCAACGCGTCCGCAACGACGCCCGCTGACGCTTGTACAGACCCGCGTGCTTGAAGTACGTCGGCCGCTCGCCGCACTTCTCCGCCGCGCTCCGCGCCGCGTCTGACAGCGCCTGCACCTCGGCCCAGGTCAGGTCCAGGTCGTGTGGGTCCGCCAGCAGTTCCAGCAACCGCAGCGCCTGCGCCCGCGGCAAGCCCGGAAGCATCCACGGCCACAGCAGCTCACCACGCCGACGCCGATCCGCTTCCGCACGCCCGCGACCCGTCGCCGTCACGCTCGCGTCGTGCAGCCGGTAGTCGATCACCTTCTCCGACAAGTTCACCATCCGACCCAACGGCGCCATCCGCGTCCACAGATACAAGTCCTGATCCCGTGTCGTCTGCGCGTAGTTGCCCGCACGCAGCGCCGCCTCACGCGAGAACAGCACCGCCGGGTGCATGAACGGGTTGGCGAAACGCACCTGCCACCGGCAGTCGCGGTCGCGCGTCGGGAGCTGGGCCCAGTCGTCGCGCCGCCTGCCCTCCGCATCCACGCACCCCGCCTGACCGCCCACCAGCACCAGGCGTTTGTCCCTTTGCATCGCCTCGACCTGCAGCGCCAGCCGGTCCGGCAGGGCCACGTCGTCGGCGTCGATCCGCGCCAGCAGCGGCGCCTCCGCCAACTTCACCAGCTCACGCAGCGCCGGACCCAGCGTCACCGCCTCGCTCGAAACCACCCGCCCCGGCAGCCGCAATGGAAGCCAACGCCGCAGCTCGTCGCCGCTCCCGTCCGTCGAGCCGTCGTCCCACGCCAGCACCTCGTCGCCAGCCCGCGTCTGCGCGGCCAAGCTCTCGAGCGTCTCCCTCAGATACGGCATGCCGTTGCGCACCGGCAGCAGCCAAGCCACCTTGGGCTCCGCCGAGACCGACACCGCCATGGGCGCACGTCCGGGCGTCACGCCGCCTCCAGTTCGGCCGGGCCGACACAAGCCGCCGCATACCCCCGCGCCCGCTTGCGCGCAATCTCGCTTGCGCGATCCAATCCCAAACGCTCGAACACCTTCGCAAGCCGATGCGCCCAGGTGTGCTCGCGCAGCACACGCTCGCGCCCCGCCCGCGCCATCGCCGCTCGGCCCGCCTCGTCCCCCAACAGCGAACGGCAGGCCCACAACAGCTCGTCGCGATCCCGGAACAGAACCGCCTCACGCCCCGGCGCCAGCAGCGACGCAAAGTCTTCCGCGGGC
>JBCCXV010000124.1:0-7279 GCA_039191195.1 Planctomycetota bacterium | reverse complement strand
AGCGCGTCGAGCCCGAGCTGTGCGCAACGGGTGACGATCGGCCGGACCGCCTCGGCGCCCGCCGCGTGGCCGGCGGCCCGGGGCAGGCCCCGCCGGGTCGCCCAGCGCCCGTTGCCGTCCATGATGATCGCCACGTGCCGGGGCAGGACCGCGCGCTCGGCCGATACGTCGGCCGACCCTTCGGCAGACGGGCGAACGGGTCGCAGATCGGTCTCGGGCGTGCCGGGGTTCAGCGGGGGCCTCCGCGGGGTTTCAGGCGTCGGTACGGGGCCGCAGCAGCGCTTGTTCACGCGCCGGGCCCACGCAGGCCAGCCGCACCGGCACGCCCACGTACCGCTCGATGCGTTCGATATACCGCTTGGCCGCGTCCGGCAGGGCCCCCGCGTCGCGCAGGTCGCCCAACGGCTCCGGGATGCCCGGCAGCTCTTCGTACACCGGCTCGGCCCGTTCGAGCTTGCTCGCCTCGGCCGGGAATCCCTCGAACGCCTTGCCGTCGAGCCGGTACCCCACGCAAACCCGCAGCGGGTCGATGCCCGCCAGCACCGTGAGCCCGGTGACGGCCAGGTCGGTCACGCCGCTGAGCTCCGCCGCGTACCGCAGCGCCGTGAGGTCGAGCCAGCCCACCCGCCTTGGCCGGCCCGTCGTCGTGCCGTACTCGTTGCCGGCCTTGCGCACGCGCTCGGCGAGGTCTTCGGGCAGCTCCGTCGGGTGCGGGCCGCCCCCGACCCGGCTGACGTAGGCCTTGGCCACGCCCAGCACCGTCTCGATGCGCCTCGCCGAGAGCCCGGCGCCGTTGGCCGCGCCCAGGGCCGAGGTCGTCGACGAGGTGACGTAGGGGTACGTGCCGTGGTCGATGTCGAGCAGCGCCGCGTTGGCGCCCTCGAACAGCACGCGCTGGCCGTCGGCCTCGGCGTGCGCCAGCATCGCCCGGGTGTCGCACACCATCGCCGCCAGGCGCTCGGCCCAGGCTTGTGCCGCGTCGGTGAGCGCCCCGGCGTCGAACGGCTCGAAGGGCTGGCCGACCTTCGCCGCCAGGCCGGCCAGCGTCGCGTTCTTGATGAACAGCACTTGGTCCAGACGTTCACGCAGCCGATCCGGGCCGGCCACGAGGTCGCCCATCCGCACGGCCGTGGTCCGCAGCGCCTTGTCGGCGTAGCACGGGCCGATGCCGCGCCCGGTCGTGCCGATCGCCTGGCCCCCGCCTCGGGCCGCAACGGCCGCCGCCTCGAGCAGCCCGTCTTCCACCCGGTGGTAAGGCATCACGACGTGGGCGCGGTCGCTGATCCGCAGCCGCGGCGCCGCGTCCACGCCACGGGCTTGGAGTGAGTCGAGCTCTTTCAGCACGCCGGTGTCGGGCGTCGGGTCGACCACGACGCCGTTGCCGATCACCCCGAGCTTGTCGCTCTGGGCCATCGCCGACGGCAACAGGTGCAGCGCGAACTTCTCGCCGTTGACCGTGACCGAGTGACCGGCGTTGTTGCCGCCGTTGAACCGTGCCACAACGTCGCAGTGGCGGGCGAGCAGGTCGACCACCTGACCCTTGCCCTCGTCGCCCCATTGCAGGCCGACCACAGCGGCGTGGCCGTCGCGCAGCAAGCCATCGATCGAGGCCGAAGGCCCGGCGTCGGGGGTCGCGGTCGGCGGGGCGGTGGGGGACACGCGCGGGGCTCCGGGCAAGCCAAAGCGGACAAACGCCCGCTCGCGCGGGTAAGCCGGGACTATACCCCGACCGCGTCGGCACCCAGCCAGTGCTCCAGGCCCTCGATCACGCCGTCGCCGTAACGCGAGGGCGCACGGAACACACCCGGCCCGGCCAGGTCGTCGAGCTCCGGTTTCGCGTTGGCCACGACGACGGCCCGGAAGCCCGCGCTCAGCATGGCCCGGTCGTTGCCGGAGTCGCCCGCGGCCACCACCCGGGTATCGGGGTATCCCAGCGAGCGCGCGACGAACGCCGCCGCCGCGGCCTTGTCGACCCCGCCTGGCAGCACGTCGAGGTCGCGGCTTGAGCTGTAGACGACCCGGGCGTCGAGCCCGGCCGACGCCAAGGCTCCTTCGATCTCCGCGATCGTGTGTGGTTCGGCGCCCCGCAGGTAGTAGCTGATCTTGTGCGGCGACTGGTAGTCCGCCGGCTGCAGCTCGGCGCCCTCGACGCCGCCGACCACCGCGCGCACCCGCTGGGGGTCCCACGCGTCGGCCGTGGTGATGGGCCAGGCGGTCAGCCGCTCGGCTGAGGCCGCGTCGAGACCCGTGGCGCAGGTCACGCGCACCTCGGTGCCGACGCCGCCAACGCAAACGTCCGGCCGGGCCAAGCCGTGCTCGGCCACGGTCTCCAGGATGGAGTCGACGAACCGGCCGGAGTTGTAGACCACCGCGATGCGCTCGCGCCGGGCTTCGAGATACGCCGCCAAGCGTTGCGCGGCGCCGGCGTCGTCGGGGCCCTCGGCGACGACGGTGTTGTCGACGTCCGACACCAGCAGCCAGCGGTCGTCCGGGCTTGGCATCCGATTCCCCTCTCTCGAATCCCCTCTCGGTTGCGCACGCGTGCCCGGCTCAGGTCGGCGCGATCACGCCGGGCTGATGCACCGTGGGGTCTTCGTCTTCCATCTGGAACGCCGGCGCCTTGGCGATGCGGATGATCTGCTGGGCGATGCCGATCCAGGTGAAGTCGGCCCGGGCCCGGTGCGAGCCGTTGCGCGACACCTGCTGCGACAGCCGGTCGTGCGCCAGGATGTGGTGGATGGCCGAGCCGTACTCGAACTCGTCGAACGGGTTGGCGTAGAGGGCGTTGAGGCCCCAGTCCAGGCGCTCCCAGAGCCCGCCCTCGGTGGTGACCACCGTCGCGGCGCCGCAGGCCATCGCTTCGACCGCGGTCATGCCGAACGGCTCGTACCGGCTGGACAGCGCGAACACGTCGCACAGCCGGTAATAGTCTGGCAGCGCGTCATCCGGGATGTAGTCCTCGAAGATCACCCGCTTGCCAATGCCCAGCTTCTCCGAGAGCGTCTTGAGCTCCTTGACCATCTCCCGCTCCTGCTTGTTGGGCTCGGTCGAGCCGATCGCCAGCAGCAGCTTCACGTCTTCGTGCCGGTGGCAGACCTTCTGCATCGCCTTGATGAGCAGGTCGTACCCCTTGTTCCGGGCGATCCGGCCGACGGCCAGCACGATGCGGCCCTCGTACCCGTACTGCTGCTTGAGCGCCTGCCGCGTCGCCGTCGACACCGGGAAGAACCGGGTGTCGTCGTAGCCCGGGGGCACCACGTGCACCTTGTCGCGCGACACGTCGTACTCGGGGTCGCCCAGGAGGATGTCGCGCTGTTGGGCCGTGGTCGCGACGATTGCCTCGCAGTCGTGGAAGACGATCCGCTCTTCCTTGATCCGACGCTTGAAGTTGTATTGCTTCTCAAGGACGTCCGGCTCGCCGTCCATGTTCTCCCGCTTCCACGCGCCGAGCGAGTGGGGCGTGTGGATGTGCGGGATCTCCAGCCGGCGCGACAGCCCCTGCCCGGCCAGGCCGGCGTCCCAGTAGTGCGAGTTGATGAACTGGTACGGCTCGCCGCCGCGCCGCTCGATCAGTTCCATCGCGTTGGCGATCCACTCCGGGATGGAGTCGCAGAGGGTCTCCTTGGGGATGAAGTCGGGCCCGCCGCAGGGCGCCCGCAGGATCTGCACGCCCGGGGCCACGTCTTCCTGCTCGGGCTGGTCCTCGAACCGTCGGGTGAAGATGTCGACCTGGTAGCCGAAACGTGCGATGCACTTGGCCAGTTCCAGCACGTAGACCACCTGCCCGCCGGTGTCGGGCTTGCCGAACTCGACCTCGCCCGAGACGTAGCCGTGCGTCGAGATGAACATGACGCGGCGGGGGCTGGGCATGGGCGGTTTCTCCTGCGCGGGGGCCAAGCGTTGCGCTGCCGTCGGCCACCCTATGGGCGCCGGGGGCGCCTGTCCAAGCCGTGACGGCCGATAAGCCGCCGACCCCCAGACCTGGCCGGCGCACGCTTATCGGAGGGGCGCCGAGAGCACCCCGCGAGGCGCCGAACCGGCGGGCCGGCTCCGCGGCGCGCCAGGCCGTCGCTTATCGGCCAACGGCGTCGAACGCGCGTTTCTGGTCTGGGGTTTGCGTCCCCCGGGTTATCGATTGGCGTTCCAGCCCTTGGTGCGGCGGGGCGGCGCCCTTGCAATGACGCCATCGGGACAGCCGGCGGTGGGGTGCATCGCCGGGGGACGCCCGAGGGAGGCTTCTTCATGCCCGACCCGCAAGCCCACCGTCCGACTCCGACCCCCGCGGATGCCTCCGGGGGCGCACCGTCCAGCGAGGGCGCGTCCAACCGCGCCGGCATCGCCGCCGCCGCGTATCTGGTGCTCGCGTTCGTCGGCGTCACCGCGCTCTGGAACACCGCCGGCCCCGAAGACGTCGCCGGCGCCCCGGCCGCCGAGGTGGTGCAGGCCGCGAGCCCGACGCCAACTCGGGCGCCGGTCGCACGCGTCGCGCTCGATGCGATTCGCCCCAGTGCCAACGCCCAGCAGACTCCGACCCCCTCCTACGTTGACCCGGGCCACGCCCGCCGTGCCGCGGCGTACACCGCCGGTCCCGAACCCGCCGCGCAGCCCGTGGCCGCGCCCTCGGCCGGACCGGCGACGGCGCAGGTCGCCTCGTCAGACGCCACCGCTCCGGCGTTACGCCCCTTGCGCGTCGACGACCTCGCGGCCGACACCGGCGAGATCGGGCCCTTCGGGCTCGAACTCCACGAAGACGACCTGCGCATCGTCTACGTCGTCGACGCCTCGGGCTCGCTGGTCGATCGCTTCCCGTTCGTCCTCGCCGAACTCGCGACGAGCATCGAGACGCTGGCGGCGCACCGCAGCTTCGCCGTGATCTTCTTCCGCGACGGCCGCCCGATCGAGCTCGACACCCTGGGGCTGCGCTCGGCCACGGGATCGGCCAAGCGCGTCGCCGCGGCGCGTTTGCAACCCGAGACCGTCGGCGTCGCGCCCGACGGCCAGACCGACCCCCGCGCCGCGCTGCGCCGCGCCATGGCCTACCGGCCCGATCGCGTGTTCCTGGTTTCCGACAACCTTCTCGGCGCCGGCGCCGAACCCCGACGGCGCGGCGAACTCCTGGCCGATTTTGAGTTCGCCAACGGCTCGGGCGCCCGCATCAGCACCGTGCAACTGCTCGACCGAGACCCGCTCCAGCGCTACGGCTTCGAGCCGCTGCTCAAAGCCATCGCGCGACGACACGGCGGCGAGTACCGCCAGGTCTCGTCCGACGACCTGGGCCTCGAACCCGTGCTAGGCGACGCCTCGGCCGGCCCGGACTGGCTGCTGCCGTAAACGCCGGCGGCGCCTTGCTCGCCACGGCGGACGCTATCGTGAGCCCGCGACGCGCTGGCCCGCGGTGGGCCCGCCTCGCCGACGCGGAGGCGCCTCGCGATGGTGTGGCCGTTTGGCATGGCGATGGGTTCCCGTGGCGGGGGCCGCTCGGGCGGGGTCGATCACCTGCTCGGCGAGACCTCCGGCCATCACACGCCGGCCGAGTCGCTCGAAGACGCCGCCGAGGCCCCGCGCCACCACCGCCCCGACCGCTTGGGGCCGACCGACCGCGACGCGTCCACCCGGCTGCTGTCGTGGGCGTTGGCGCTGGCGCTCTACGCCGGCGTGATCACGGCCGCGATCCTCATCACGTTCCAGACCGTCGTCGAGCCCCCGCCGAGCGACCGGCCCATCCCCAAGCTCTCGACCTTCGAGCCGCCCGATCTGGCGCTGCCGACCGACGCCCCGGTCGAAGCGCCGGTGCAAGACACGCCCGACGTGCCGGCGCCCGAGCCCGTGCCGATCGAAGCGCCCCCGCTGGACACCCCCGCGCTACCCGACGCGCCGCTGCCGGTCGTGGTGATGCCCGACGCCGCCGCGCCCGCCGGCCTCGCCAGCGACAACCCGCTCGCGGCCGCCGCGCCCTCGACCGTGCGCTTCTTCGGCGCCGAGGCCCAGGCCCGACGGATCGTCTTCGTCGTCGACGCGTCGGGGTCGATGGCCGACACCCTCTTCTTCGTGCGGCAAGAGCTCACCCGCTCGGTCAACGACCTCGAGCCGTCGCAAGAGTTCACCGTGATCTTCTTCTCCGGCGAGTTGCGCAACGGCCGGCCGACGCCGGCGTACGCCTTCCCGCCCGGCCGGCGCGGGCTCGGGTCGCACGCCCGCGCCACCGGGCGGCGCAAGGGCGTGATCGAGGCCTGGGTCGATCCCGAAGCCGGCAACGTGCGCCCCGGCCTCCGTGGCGACCCGTCCGAGGCCATGCGCCAGGCCCTGAGCTACCGACCCGACATGGTGATCCTGCTGTCGGACAACATCACCGGCTCGGGCCAGTACGAGCGCAACCAGCGCGACTTCCTCGCCGCCGTGCGCCAGGCCAACCAAGAGGTCCGGGCCAGCATCCACACCATCCAGTTCCTCTATCCCGACACGCTCGCCGAGGCCGGCGGCCGCGGCACCCTCGAGCTCCTCGCCGAGCAGAACGGCGGGACCTACCGCTTCGTCTCCGCCCAAGACCTCGGCCTCGACGCGCTCCGGTAAACGGCAAGGAGGCCGTCGTGACACCTCGCACGCCCAACCGCTGGCTGGCCCCCCCACACGCACTGGGCTTTGCCGCGCTCGTGTGCTTCGTGGGCAGTACCGCCGCGATCGCCGACACGCTGCGGTTCCAGGGCGACCCCGCGCCACGCCGGGGCGTCTTCGTGGGCGGGTTTGAGGACGGCGAGATCGTCTACCGCGACGACCGCGGCCGCCCGGCCCGCCGCAGCGCCGCGGAGCTCGTGGAGATCGCCCTCGACGAGCACCCGGGCTTTGCCGAAGCCGGCGCGTTGATGGGCGAGGGCGACGCGCGCGCCGCCGAGGCCAAGCTCCGGGCCGAACTCGGACGTGCCGTGCGCCCCTGGGCCGAGGCCTTGCTGCGCCGCCGGTTGGTCCGGGCCCGGGAAGCCGCCGGCCGCCACGCCGCCGCCGTCGAGTCGTACCTCGCGCTGGCGCAGCTCACGAGCGACCCCTACCTGCTCGGCGCGCCGCCGTTGACGTCGGCCCGGGCGCTCGAGGCGTCTCTCCGCCGGCGCTACGCCCCGGCCGCCGAACGCTTGGCCGGCGACAAGCCCGAGCGCGCCGCGGCGCCGCTGAGCGCCCTGGCCCGTGCGCTGCGCGGCGAAGCCCCGGCCGCCGCCGAAACACCATCGCCCGACCGCGACGAGGCCCAAGACGCGCCACGAGCCGCCCCCGCGGGGCCCCAGGCCGT
>JBCCXV010000123.1:0-7282 GCA_039191195.1 Planctomycetota bacterium | reverse complement strand
GCTTGCGGTGCGGCGGGGAAGTCGCGGAGCGCGATGTTGTAGAAGCCCTCGGCCCGGTCGCGCCCACCGACGTCGGCCAATCCGCGTTCGAGGGTCTCGACCCGGCCCAGGCCGACGAGGATGCGGGCCCGGAGCGTGTCGGAGGGCTCGACCAAGGCGTCGGCCCGGCGGTAGTAGATGCCGGCGTCGCCGGCTCGGCCGGCCTTGCGGTGGGCGTCGGCCAGCGCGACGTACAACGGGGCGAGGGCCGTCTCGTCGGTCGGGTCGGGCAGGCGGGCGCCGAGCACCGGGATGCGGCGTGACAGCAAGTCGGCCGCGGCGTCGGGGGCTTCGGCCTGGATGAGCCTGCGGGCTCGCAACTCGGCGGCCCAGACCTCGTGGGTGGTTCGGCGATTGCGGTCGGTGACGCCGGCGACCTCGGTCTCGAAGTCGCGGATGAGCTCGGTGATGGCCCGGTCTTCGGAGTCGGCCGGGCGGTCGGCGAAGCGCTCGATGAGCCCGCGCAACATCGACACGCGCTCGTCTTGGGCCTGAGCCGGCAGCTGGTGGATGATCTCGAGGGCCTGCTCGTCCCGCCCGAGCCAGGCGAGGGTTTCGGCGTACCGGCGCAGCGAGCGCGCCGGCAAGAAGTGTCCGAGGTCTTGCGAGGCCTTGTAGCCCTGGGCGACGCGGTCGAGGGCAGAGGCGACCTCTTCCACCTCGGGGTCGATGTAGGGCCGCCGATGGATGTCGAGGTAGAGCCAATCGGAACGGAGCTGCTCGAAGCGGCCGTGCAGTTCGGGGGTCTTGTCGCCCTGGAGGAACTCGGGCTCGGCGGCGATGGCGTCGATCTTGGCCGCGGCGTCGTCGAGCTGGCCGGCGTCGAGCATCGCGGCGGTCGAGTCCATCGCGCCCGGGAAGTCGGGGCCGTCGTAGCTGGGCAGCGAAAGCGACACGCCCAGGATCAGCAGGCCGAGACCCAGCACGAGCACCGGCAGCTGCCAGACCTGGGACCACGTCGGCTCGCGGCCCGGGCCCAGGGGCAGGGGCTCGCGCGCGGGCGCCTCGCCGACGGCGCCCTCGGCGAGCTCGCCGTCCGCACCGCCCTGCTCGACGGCGTCTTCGATGTCGGACTCGGCCATGCCTCGTTCCGGGTGAGGTTGCGGGGGATGCCCCGTGGGCGCAGCGCGACCGCCTTGCGCGGGCGCCGGTGCGGTGTACATCGACCCTAAACCGGGGTGGGCTTGAGGATTACCGGACGTGGGGTTGTAGAAGTCCCGCGGCTACGCCTGGCGCGTCCGCCGGCGGAGTTCGGCGTCGATGAAGCCCTGGAGGTCGCCGTCGAGAACGCGCTGGGGGTTGCCGACCTCGTGGCCGGTGCGATGGTCTTTGACGCGGTTGTCGTAGAAGACGTAGCTGCGGATCTGGGTTCCCCAGCCGCGATCGACCCCCCCGCCGGTGGCTTGGTCCATCTCGCGCTGGCGCTTTTCTTCTTCGAGGAGTTCGAGCTTGCCCTTGAGGATGCCCAGGGCCTGCTTGCGGTTCTGCTCCTGCTTGCGCTCGACCGAGCAGACGACCATGATGGACTCGGCCATCTCCGGGGTCTTGTAGACCAGGCGCACGGCCGAGGCGACCTTGTTGACATTCTGCCCGCCGGGGCCGGACGATCGGGCAAACATGGTGACCTGGAGGTACTCCTCGTCGACCTCGACGCCGCCGGTGTCGGGGAACTCGGGGATGACGTCGACGGTGCAGAAGCTGGTTTGGCGTTTGCCCTCGGCGTTGAAGGGGGACACGCGGGCGAGCCGGTGGGTGCCGCGTTCGGCCGAGAGGTAGCCGTAGGCCATGGGGCCTTTGATGAAGAGGGTGACCTCGCTGATGCCGGCCTCGGTGCCGTGGGTCTTGCTGACCTCGGAGACCTCCCACTGCATGCCCTCGCAGTAGTAGAGGAACATGCGCATGAGCATCTCGCACCAGTCGTCGGCCTCGGTGCCGCCGGCGCCGGACTGGATGGAGAGGTAGGCGTTTCGGCCGTCGTACTTGCCCGAGAGCAGGGACGCGGTTTCGAGGCGGTCGAGCTCGGCGCCCATGCCGTCGATCTGCTGGTCGACCTCGGCCATGGACTCTTGGTCGTCGGCCTCTTTGGCCATATCCCAGAGGAGCACGGCGTCGTCGATGCTGGACCGCGCGGCCTCGATGGGCTCGATCTGGGCCTTGAGCGTCTTGAGCTCGTCGACGACGGTCTGGGCGGCGTCGGCGTCGTCCCAAAATCCCGGGGCGCCCATCTGCGCTTCGAGCTCGCCCAGGCGGGATCGCTTTTCGTCGACGCGCATGGCCTCGGCGATCGCGGCGACGCGCTGGGCCAGCCCGTCGAGCAAAGCGGGGATGTTCTCGTGCTGCATCGTGGTCACGTGGAGAGCCTAGCGGACCGCCGGGGGATGGCGGCGTAGCAAGGGCGTTGTAGTGGGGTTAGTGGGCGAGGACGGCGGCGACGGCGTCGCACACGCGCGGGAGGTTGTCGGGGGTGAGCCCGGCGACGTTGACCCGACCCGAGCCGACGACGTAGACGGCGTGGCGTTCGCGCAGGACCTCCACGGCCGTCTTGGGGAGCCCGGTAAGCGTAAACATGCCGCGCTGGTCGGCGACGAAGGCGTTGCCGTCTGGCCCGAGCTTCGCGCCGCGCTGGTCGAGCGCACGGGCGAAGTCGGTGCGCATGCCGGCGATGCGGCGCCGCATATCTGCGAGTTCGGACTCCCATTGCGCGCGGAGGGCGGCGTCGGACAAGACGGCCTCGACGGTGAGCGGGCCGAAGGCGGCGGGGTTGGAGTAGTTCCGCCGGATGCACTGCTTGACGCGCGAGGCGACGGCCGTGGCGGCGTCGGGCGACGGGGCGACCGAGGTGAGGGCGCCGACGCGGTCGCGGTAGACGCCGAAGTTCTTGGAGAAGCTGGAGCAAACCAGCAGCTCGGGCGAGGCCTCGGCGAGGGTGCGCAGGCCGGCGGCGTCTTCCTCGAGCCCTTCGGCGAAGCCCTGGTAAGCCAGGTCGACCACGGGCAAGAGCTTGCGCTCGGCGACGAGCGCGGCGAGCTCGGCCCACTGCGCGGGCGACGGGTCGACGCCGGTCGGGTTGTGGCAGCAGCCGTGGAGGACGACGGCGTCGCCGGGCTTGGCCTGGGCGAGCGAGGCGGTCATGCGGTCGAAGGCGAGGTTGTTGTGCTCGCGGTCGAGGTAGGCGTAGGTGCGGGTTTCGCAGCCGGCGGCCTGAAAGATGCCGGTGTGGTTGGCCCAGGTCGGGTCGCTGAGCCAGACGGTCGCGGCGGGGAAGGCGCTCTGCAAGAGGTCGGCGGCGACGCGGAGCGCTCCGGTCCCGCCGGGCGTGGCGGCGGTGTGGGCGCGTCCGCCTTCGACGAGTTCGTGGGCGTCGCCAAACAGGAGTGCGCGGGTGAGGGCGCCGAGCTTGGGCGGGCCGTCGATGGGCAAGTAGCTCTTGGTGGTTTCGCCGGCGAGGACGTGCTGCTGGGCCTGGCGGACCGAGCCGAGCACCGGGGTTCCGCCGGCCTCGTCTTTGTAGACGCCGACGCCGAGGTTGATCTTCTCGGGCCGCGGGTCGGCCAGGTAGGCCTGGGTCAGGCCGAGGATCGGGTCGGCGGGGGCGGCTTGGACGTTCTCAAACATGGCGGCACTCTCACAAACCCGGCAACGGCAGCGGGCAAGGAGCATATCGGCGCCGGGCGGGAGGCGACGACCGCGAGGCGCGTCAAGCGTGCGGCGGGATATCGATCCAGCGGGCCTCGGTGGCGACGGCGTGCACCGGGCGGTCGTGGGGCCCCGCCGGGACCGCTTCGACGACCTGACACTCGAAGGCGAGGGCCAGCGTGAAGACATCGGGCTGGCGGGCGAGCCAGCGGTCGTAGTGGCCCCCGCCCTGGCCCAAGCGTCCGCCCGCTTCATCCACGGCAAGGCACGGGACGACGGCCAAGTCGATCGGCGGGTCGAGGTCTTCCGCACGCGGGGGTGCGACGGTCGGCACGCCGAACGGGCATTGGTCTGGCGGCAGCAGACTCTCGAGCGACTCCAACGCCGCGGCGCGCATGGCGGCGGCGTCATCGAACCAGGGCACGGCGACCCGCTTGCCCTGGCTGAGCCAGACCTCGACCAGTTCGCGGGTGTCGACCTCGTCGCCCACGGCGACGTAGACGAAGACGGACTCGCAGCCCCGCCGATCGGCCTGATCGAGCACGGTTCGGGCGATGTCTCTCGACGCCCGGCGACGGCACACCGGGCCCAGGCTCGAGCGGAGGGCTCGGGCTTGCCGGCGCAAAGCGGGTTTGGCGGACGCGGCGCCCGGGGTCACGGGGACACCGTCACGGGGTTACTTGGGGCCGTACAGCGCCTCGCGCTCGCTCTCGACGCCCTCGATGGTCGGGTCGTAGCCGAGGTAGCTCTTGAGCGTGCCGGCGATCAGGTAGATCAGCGGCGTGTCGATCAGGGCGACCACAACTTTAAAGGCAAAGCCGGTAGCGACGAACAGCCAGAGCTGGGTCCAGAGGTCGCGGTTGGGCGACACGGGCAGCAATTTGACGGCGAAGTGCGTGATGAGGATCACCGCGACGGTGTCGATCAGCTGGCTGCAGATCGTCGACGCGTTGTTGCGCAACCAGAGGGCCTTGCCCTTGGTGACGCGCTTCCAGAAGTGGAACAGGTGCACGTCGAGCATCTGGGCGGCGAGGTAGGCGATCATCGACGCGGTCACGGCGCCGAAGGCGGCGGTGCGGATGTCGAAGAACGACTGTTGGATGGGCCCGAAGCCGGGCAAGACGCCGCCGAGCCAGAGGACGCCCATGACCCAGAGGTTCAGGATGAGGCCGATCCAAACGACCATCGATGCCCGCTTGCGGCCGTAGAACTCGGAGATGAGGTCGGTGCAGAGGAAGGTGATGGGGTAGGGCAGGACGCCGACGGCGACGGCGAACATGAGCCCGTCGGCGCCGGGGTCGAGCACGTTGCCCCACTGGAAGCCGCCGTCGTCGGTGTAGCTGCCGATGGCCAGGAAGCGGCTCACGCCCAGCACGTTGAGCACGGCCAGGGTGCCCAGGAAGATACCGGCCATGAGCAGGAAGACCAGCTCGCGCCTGCGGGCGTAGGTGGCGCCGTCGATGGGCGGCAACTGGACCGAGTCGGGGACCGACGAAGACGGGGAAGCCGGCTCAGAACCGGACGATTCAGAGGGGGTGTCTTGAGTCACGCCTAGAGCATAAAAGCTATGAAACTGTTACGCAAACACTTCGAATCGCCGCGTCCAGGGCCCGTCGCACGCGGGATGCATGCATATACTGCTGGCAGTGCACCCCGACCTAGAACAAACCGCGGTGGCGAGCCCCTACGCACTGGACGCGTTCTTGTTTGTCCAGCGGGGGCTCGATTACACGGTGCGTGAGGTTCACGGCGAGTTCGACGCCGAGGACGAGAGCGCAGACCCGCAGTCCCGCCACGTGAGCGGTCGCCAGCTCTGTCACGGGCTCCGCCGGTACGCCCAGTCGCAGTACGGGTTGCTGGCTCGGACGGTGCTGCGTTCGTGGCACGTGCTGGCGAGCGAAGACTTCGGGCGGATCGTGTTTGCGATGGTCGACGCCGGCCTGATGCACAAGACCGAGCAAGACGAATTGGCGGACTTTGTCGACGTGTTCGACTTCGCCCGCGGCTTCGACTCCGCGGTGCGGCTGGGTGAAACGGCGACCTGGCCCGGGGCCGAGCACGCGGCCGAGGCCCCCGACGCCGGAGCCTGACGCTTGGCCGACGAGTCCACGCCTGACGCCTCGCCCGACACGCCGGCCTCCGGGGACGCCGCGGGGCCTGACGGTCTGGCGAGCGAGGCCTCGCGCGACGCCGGCGGCGTCCGCCGCAACCTCATGTCGGTGGAAGGCCCGTACGTCTGGCAGCGTCGGTGGTTCAACCTGCTGTTGGCGGCGATGGTGGTGATGGTGGTGAGCGGGTTGGCCCTGCCGGTGATCGGGGGGCTGGTCGCCAAGAGCCGCCCAGTGCTCACGCCGGTGCTGCTGGGTCTGGCGTTGGCGTACGTGTTCAACCCGGCCGTCGAGTGGGCTCACCGGAAGTATCAGTTGTCGCGGCTGACCAGCTCGGCGGCGCTGCTGGGCGGCGCGCTGCTGCTGCTGGTGATCATGTTTGGCGCGGTGCTGCCGCTGCTGATCCGCCAGGCGGTGGAGCTGGTGGGCAACACGCCGCAATACCTCGACGCGGTGCTGTCGTGGATGAACGTCGACAAGCAGGAGCTGTTCGACCGGGCCCAAGCGACGGCCGGCCGGCTGACGGATAGCGACATCGACTTCGGCGCCGTGGCGCAGGGCGCGCTTCAAGCGCTGAGCCTCGGCGGCGCGGCCGTGCTGGGGGCGCTGGGTTGGATCACCGGCACGGCGCTGCTGCTGGTGGTCGCGGCGTTGTGCTTTTTCGTGTTCCTCTGGAAGCTCGACAAGATCAAGGCGTGGTCGGCGGAGTTCGTGCCGGCGTCGCGCCAAGACGGCGTGTTCACGCTGCTGCGGAAGATGGACGCCTCGGTTTCGGCCTACATCCGCGGCCGTCTGATCCAGGCGCTGGTCGTGGCCCTGATCCTGACGATCGGCTGGGGCGCGACCGGCGTGCCGTACTGGCTGCTGTTGGGCGTGTTCGGCGGGGTGCTGGGGCTGCTTCCCTACATCGCCGTGGTCGCCTGGCCGGTGGCGGTAGGGCTGGCCGTGCTCGACGCGACGACCGGCGCCCTGGGCGGCGAAGCGACGCAGGTGGATTGGGTCTGGGACGTGATCGCGCCGACGATCGTGTACTTGATCGCTCAGTTCGTCGACGGCTGGGTGGTCGAGCCGATCGTCCAGGGCAAGGCGACCGACCTGGACCCGCTCACCGTGCTGCTGGTGGTGCTCGCGGGCGGGACCATCGCCGGGCTCATCGGGCTGATCCTGGCGATCCCGGTGGCCGCTTGCATCAAGATCCTGATGACCGACGTGCTGCTGCCCAAGCTGCGCCAACTCGCGGCGGAGAATTAGCCCCGCCCCCGGAAGCCCCCGGAAGCCCCCGGAAGCCCCCCATAAGTAACGCCAGGGGTGCGGCCGCGAAGCCCCCCTACCGTCTCACACAACGCAAAGGAGTCCGTCATGACCCGGCCCCGCTCGAACTGGACGCGTCCGCTGTTGCGGCGGGTGGTGGTCGTCGCGGGCTTGTGCTGGAGCTGGCCAGCGCTGGCGCAGGCACCCGGCGCGCCGACGGCGGCGCCGACGTATCCGCCGGTGGTTTC
>JBCCXV010000122.1:0-7297 GCA_039191195.1 Planctomycetota bacterium | reverse complement strand
GGCCTTGGGCCGGCGTGGGGATGCGTGCGGGGTGGGGCTAGCGCCGTCGACGTCGGGCGAGCGCCGCGGCGCCGGCGAGCGCGAGCAGGCCGGCGGTGGCGGGCTCGGGCAGCGCGGCGACCGAGGCCGGGCTGAACGCCGAGGCGCCGAAGTTCTGTGCGAGCAGGTCAAAGTCGATGAGGTCGACGACGCCGTCGGAGTTGAAGTCGCCGTCGGCCCATCCGGCGTCGATCATGCCAAACGACTGGGCTAATGCGTCGAAGTCGGCCAGGTTGACCACGCCATTGGTGTCGGCGTCGCCGAAGAACACGCCCTCCGCTTGGCCGGCCAAGAAGGGGAAGAGGAAATCGAGCCCGTCGTCGATGGCGGTGTAGCCCGAGGTGTCTCCGTAGTCGCCATCGGTCACGCCGTCGGACGCGGAGATGTAGGACGACACGGCGGCGATGCGGCTGTCGCCAAAGAAATCGGTGACGATGAGCGGCCCGCCCGAGTCGCCGGAGGCGGCGGAGTATTCGGTGGGCAGCGCTTGATTGAGCACGTTGTTGAGGGGTTGGTCGAAGTCGGTGGTGAGATACAAGCGGTCGCCGCCGGTCACGGAAGCGAGGATGTCGATGCGGTTCTCGCCGGCGCGTTTGTCGCCCTCGGTGCCGGGCAAGGCGCCGGTGAGCCCGGTGCCCTCGCGGCCGAAGCCCACGTGTACGGCGTTCTGACCGATGAACGAGCCGCGATCCGAGAAGGACAGCAACAGGGGATCGACCACGGTGATCGGGGCGGCGAGTTCGATCAGCGCCAGGTCGAGGCCGGTGCCGAACGAGCCGGTCCACTCGGGGTGGATGTGCACGGTGGAGCCGGTGAGGTCGATGGTCTGCATCCCGCCGAGCGTTTCGATCTCGAAGCTCGCGGCGGACGGGGTCACGCCGGGCGGGCCGAAGCAGTGGGCCGCGGTGAGGATGTAGTTGGGCGCGACAAGGGTGGCGGAGCACTGGCCCTCGTTGGTGAAGATGCGTCCGACGGCGTCGTACGCGGAGTCGAGGGCGGCGTCGAGATAAACCTGGTCGGCGACGTCGTCTCGCCGAACAATGCCGAAGGCGTCGGGCGCGGCCATGGCGATGGCGGCGGGGCAGAAAGCCAGCAACAGCGTCCGCGAACGGCGAGGGTCGATCATGATCAGGCCTGTCGAGTGAGGGCGTGAGGGCGGCGCGGAGGCGGGGGTCTTTCGTGCGCCGGTGACTTAATTATACGCGGCGCCCGAAGTATTTCCTACCTCGGCGATGGCCTGCCGGCTAGGTTGCTTGGGGTGGATGCAAGAAACTCTGGGCGAAGGCGATGCGTAGCGCCGAATACGCCGGGCATCCGTTTCGGGAAGCTGGCAGGGCTGGGGGTTCGGGGCGTTCCCGAGGGAGATGTGTGCAAGACGAGCTGTCTGCCGAGGAGGTTCGCGCGAGAACGTCATCGGGTCAGCGTGCATACGGGCCCGCGGCTTGGGGCCAGGAGAGCACCAGGCGTTAGGGGCGGCGTAGAGGTCCGTCGTACGGCACGGGTTCAGACATCGCTGTTGGCGGATCGACGGCCTTAAAAAACACAAGCCACCCGCCTGTGAGGACGGGTGGCTTGGATGGATTCAATTGTCGCCCGGTGGGGCGTGTGTCGAAATCGCTTAGGCGCGACGACGACGGGCAACGGCGGCCAGACCACCGAGGCCGAGCAGGGCCATCGAGGCCGGCTCGGGAACATAAACGATGGGAACCAGTTGGCCGTCGATGGTGCCAACGCCGCCGGCGTAGTTCGTTTCGTCGAGGACGGTGTCAGCAGCGACGGAGAACACGGCGATCACGCCCGACGAGCCGGCGGTGATCCAGGGGGCGCCGGTGATACCGACGGGGCCCGAGAGCTCACTACCATCGTCGATGATCGTGCCGGGGCTGATCGGGGCGTTGACGCCGTTGCCGGTGAACCAAGTCTCGGCGAAGAAGAAGCCAGGAGCCGGCTCGCTGACACCCACGGTGGCGCTGGTCGAGGAGGCGCCGTTGAGGAACGTACCGGTGAAACCAGCGTCGAGCGTGAAGAGGTCGGAGGCGCTGCCGTTGTTGACCTCGAAGCCGTACACGTCGATGGTCGGGCCGCCGCCGCCAGCGGTGACAATGTCTTCGTTGAGGAGCACGAACTCGCCGGTGAGTTGAGCCGACGCCGACGAGGCGCCGAGGGTGACTGCACCACCCGCAATAAGAGCAGCAAACTTGTTCATCTCGATCTCCATCCTTTCTGAGAGTCGTCGGCCCCCTCCGAGGGGTACCTTGGGTAAGTCATTTTCCGCGGCTGGCGCCACGAATGCCCCGTAAGAATACCTCGACGGCGTCAGAGTACAACCCCCTTGCTCGCCCCGAGGGCCAAATTGAACACAGCACACATGGTGAACGAAACTCACAATCCGTTCTAGAACTACCAAGACAAGCTTTTCCGGGGCGCAAAAGCGCCCAAATTGGCGCCCTATCCAAAATTTAACTTCATGAAAAAATCGTTAGGGTTGGGCGCTCTGGTGGTTGCTTGGCGTTCGCTTGGTGACCCAAGCGGGTCCCGCCGGCAACCAAGGCCAAGCGGAGCGTGGCGGCACACGGCTTGCTGAGCTCGGGCGGAGCACACCGATCGCTCCCAGGGGATCTGAGATGGAGTTCAAGGACTATTACAAGACGATCGGCGTGAGCCGCGGGGCCTCGTCCGACGAGATCAAGTCGGCGTACCGGAAGCTGGCGCGGAAGCTGCACCCGGACCTGAACAAGGACGACCCCTCGGCCGGCGAGCGGTTCAGCGAGGTCGCCGAGGCCTACGAGGTGCTGTCGGACGCGGACAAGAGGTCGCGGTACGACCAGTTGGGTGCGAACTGGAAGCAGGGCCAGCGGTTCACCCCCCCGCCGGGCTTCGAGGGCTTCGCTCGGAGCGGGGGCTCTCCGGGGGGCAGCGCCGGGCCCGGGAGCGGTTTTGGGGGAGGGTCCGGGGGAGGCGGCTTCAGCGCCTTCTTCGAGCAACTCTTCGGTCGGGGGGCGGGCGGTCCGGCGTCTGGCGGTCTGGGCGGGCTGGAGGACCTCTTCGGGGGCGGCGCCGCGGGCAACGGGTTCGGGGGCGCCGGGCGGGGCGGGGCGTCGGGGCGATCGCCGGCCGGCAAGCCCAAGCTGCAGGAGGTGGACCTGCGGCTCACACTTGACGAGGCGATCGCGGGCTCGTCGCGAGCGATTGCGGTGCGCGGGCCCGGCGGCGAACGGACGCTGGAGGTCAAGACGCCCCCGGGCCTGGCCACGGGCGACAAGGTGCGTCTTTCTAAGGAAGGGCTCGTGCTCCGGGTGGCGGTGGCCCCCGAGGGCGGGTTTTCGCTGCGGGGACGGGATGTCGCGGGGGTGGCGACGGTCCGGCCGTGGCAGGCGGCGCTGGGCGACAAGGTGGAGGTGGCGAGCCCGACGGGCGCGGTGACGGTGACGCTGCCGGCGGGCACGGCGTCGGGTCGGAAGCTGCGGGTGCCGGGGCGTGGCCTGCCGGCGCGGGGCAAGCACCCGGCGGGGAACCTGCTGCTGGAAGTGAGGATTGACCCGGGCGCGGTCACGGAAGCCGAGCGGGCGCTGTACGAGCGGTTGCGTGAGGCGTCGGACTAAGGCTCGGGGTCTGATGACGAGGCGGTCGCGGGTTTGTCGTAGGGGAGCATCTCGGGCTCGGCCTCGCCGGCGAAGGCCTGGAGGAGGGTGCGTTCGTCGCGGTTGGGGGTGATCCAGCCGAGCTTGAGCAGGGTGAGCATCACGGCGAAGCCCAGGGCGAATCCGCCGACGTGGGCGGCGTAGGCGACGACCGGGGCGTCGTCGGTGATCCAGTTGAAGATGTCGAATCCGATGTAGAAGCCCAGGACCCAGTAGGCGGAGATCTCGAAGGTGCCGGTGAGGAAGTAGGTGACCCAGTAGAAGACGCGGACTTCGTTGAGGGGGTACATGACGGCGAAGGCGCCGACGACGCCCATGATGGCCCCGCTGGCGCCGACGGCGGCGCCGTCGGAGGTGGCGTAGAACAGGCACCCGCTGAAGATGGCCGAGGCGAAGTAGAGCAGTAGGTAGCGGATGTGGCCGAGCTTGGCGTTCATCGCCGTGCCGAAGAGGTAGAGGAACAGCATGTTGCCCAGCAGGTGCAGGACGTCGGCGTGGAGGAAGCTGGCGGAGACGGCGTAATCGGGCCACGAGGCCACGGGCCGGTGGAAGGCCCAGACCTCGAAGGGGCCGGACCCGACGACCGTGGCGCCGGAGAGCTGGATCATGAGGTCTTGGTCGATCCAGGCGAGGATCGAGACCGTGGTGATCACGAGGATGAGGATGAAGTTGGCCCAGGGGAACCGGGCGAGCGAGACGGAGAGTCCGATCGGGAAGAACATGCGGCCCCCCAGGCGGCGCGTTGGCGTGGGTCAGATCGGCCGGATACCGGGCGGGTCGCCGGGTGCGGCCTGGGATGCGACCTGATCCAGCTTGGCCAGGTGCCAGTCGCGCAGCCGGGCCATCCAGCGGACCGTGACGACGACGAGCACGATGTCCACGACAGAGATGGCAAGGTCCATCCAGGTCGAGACCTCGGCGCGCCGGATGGCCGCGTCGTAGTCCGACGCGCCCTTGCCCATGTACAGCTTGAACGAAACGTTGGAGAGGTAGTTCGAGAACAGCCAGAGCGTCCAGTAGACGCCCAGCAGCTTGCCGGGCGCCTCGCCGCGCTCACCGACGGCGGCGCCGGGGTCGTTGGCGACGAACAGGCGTGAGATCACCCGGTAGGGCATCACCAGGTTGGCGAAGGGCACGAACCACCAGCCGACCGTCCAGGCGGGCGTCTTGTCGGCGATGTGGTCGGCGTAGGTGCGCGTCCGCTTGGCGACGCGGTACTGCCACTTGAGAAACGCGACGATGCCGAACACGTACACGAGGAAGAACGCAACGACCAGCGGCGCCTGGGCGAAGACGATGGACTCCACGGTGGCGTCGGCGTAGGGCGCATCGACATCGTGCCAGTTGGGGTCCAGCGTCTGCCCGGCGAGCTCCAGGCCGGACAAGCCCAGGCTCAGAACCGCGCCAGCGATGAACGCCCCAAAGACCCACTTGGTGAGCCCGCGTAGCTTCGTCTCGTAGACCAGGTCGGATGTCATCGGCGCCTCCGGAAACATGGGCGATCGCGCAGGCCGCGAAGCCGCAGCCTACCAAGGCTCGCACGGCGCCCGGATGGCCTGTGCAACACTGCCAAAGTGACAGCGGGCGGGGGCCCCTTCGGCCCGCCTCGGCCGTGGAGGCCGTCCCGCTTGGCGCCGGGGTTGCACATCTAGGAGCGAAAGGGGACCGGTATGGACTTCAACCGCTTCACACAGAAGAGCCAGGAAGCCTTGCAGTCGGCCCAGTCGCTGGCGGTCGAGCGCGGCCACCAGGCGGCGGACACGATGCACCTGCTGCTTGCGCTGTGTCGTCAAGACGGCGGGCTCGCGGCGCGGCTGCTCGACAAGCTCGGAAGGGACGCGGACCTTGTGGCCGGCGAAGCGGCGCGCGACCTGTCGAACCGCCCCTCCGTTTCGGGGCCGGGCGCCCCGACCAGCGCACCCAACCAGCTCGCGCTCACCCAGCAACTAGCGCAGACCCTCACGTCGGCCGAGGCGGAAGCCAAGCGCCTGGGCGACGAGTACGTGTCGGTCGAGCACCTGCTGCTGGCGATCGCCGAGGGGCCCAAGGGCGAGCCGGCCGGCGGGGTGCTGCGCGGGCTGGGCGCCAATGCCGAGTCGATCCGCCGAGTGCTCGCCGAGGTGCGCGGGAATCAGAAGGTCCGCTCGGCCGAACCGGAGGGGACCTACGAGGCGCTCGAGAAGTACGGGCGCGATCTGGTGGCGGATGCGCGAGCGGGCAAGCTGGACCCGGTGATCGGTCGCGACGACGAGATCCGCCGAGCGATCCGCATCTTGTCTCGCAAAACCAAGAACAATCCGGTGCTGATCGGCGAGCCGGGCGTGGGCAAGACGGCCATCGTCGAGGGGTTGGCCCAGCGGATCGTGCGCGGCGACGTGCCCGAGGGGTTGAAGGACAAGACGGTCTTTGCGCTCGACCTGGCGAGCCTGGTCGCCGGCGCCAAGTACCGGGGCGAGTTCGAGGAGCGGCTCAAGGCCGTGCTGTCGGAGGTGTCGGCGGCCGAGGGTCGGATCTTGCTGTTCGTCGACGAGCTGCACACGATCGTGGGGGCGGGCAAGACCGAGGGCGCCATGGACGCGGGCAACATGCTCAAGCCCATGCTGGCCCGGGGCGAGCTGCACTGCATCGGCGCGACGACGCTCAACGAGTACCGCAAGTACATCGAGAAGGACGCGGCGCTCGAGCGGCGCTTCCAGACCGTGATGGTCGATCAGCCGACGGTGGCGGACACCATCTCGATCCTCCGGGGGTTGCGAGAACGTTTTGAGGTGTTCCACGGCGTAACGATCCAAGACAACGCGCTGGTGGCGGCGGCGACGCTCAGCCACCGGTACATCACGGATCGTTTTTTGCCGGACAAGGCCATCGACCTGGTGGACGAGGCCTGCGCGACGCTGCGCACGGAGATGGACTCGATGCCCGCGGAGCTCGACGGGGCGTCCCGCCGGGTGATGCAGCTGGAGATCGAAGAGGCTGCGCTACAGAAGGAAAAGGACGAGGCGAGCAAGCGGCGGCTCGAAGCGCTGCGGAAGGAGCTGGCCGACGCCAAGGCCGACGCCGACGCGCTGCGGGCCCAGTGGGACGCGGAGAAGGGCGCGATCGACAAGGTGCGCGGCGTGCGCGACCGGCTCGAGCAGGCCCGGCGGGAGATGGAGCAGGCCGAGGCGGCGTACGACCTGACCCAGGCCGCGGAGATTAAGTACGGCAAGCTGCCGGAGCTGGAGAAGGAGCTGGCGCTGCTGGAGGCGCACGAGCACCCGTCCGAGGCCCCGCTCCCTGACGGTCGCGGCTCGTCTCCAGACGCCGGAAGCGCGAAGCTGCTGCGCGAAGCGGTGACCGACGACGAAATCGCCGAGATCGTGTCGCGCTGGACCGGCGTGCCCGTGCGGCGTCTGATGGAGGGCGAACGCGAGAAGCTGCTGAACCTCGACCGGCTGCTGCACGAGCGGGTGATCGGGCAGGACGAGGCGGTGCAGCGCGTCGCCGATGCGATCCTGCGCGCCAGGGCCGGCATCGCCGACCCGGGCCGCCCCATCGGCAGCTTTCTGTTCCTCGGGCCCACCGGGGTGGGCAAGACCGAGCTGGCCAAGACGCTGGCCCATGCGATGTTTGATTCG
>JBCCXV010000121.1:0-7311 GCA_039191195.1 Planctomycetota bacterium | reverse complement strand
ATCGAGCGAACGCCCCCCCGGCCGCCCGCCCCCAACCTCCCCCCGCCGCCCTCCGCTTGGGACCGCCTCGCCCGCCGCTGGCAGGGCCGAACCCGCTACGCCCTGGCCCTGGCCGCCCTCGTCGCCGCCGCCGTCGCCACCGCCGCGTACTACGCGCCCCAGCCGGCCCACCAGGCCGCCGCAACCCTACGCTTTCTCCCGCCGGCCGAGCCCGCCTCGACCGACGCCTTCGACCGCGCCGTCCAGGCCGAGCTCGGCGCCCTCCAAGACGCCCTCGCCGCCGCAACCCCCGACCAGGCCGACCAGACCGGCGCCTTGGCCTCCCTCGCCCAACAGCTCGGCTTCGCGCCCGAACCGACGGCCGACGCCGCCCTCGCCACCCCCGGCGCCATCACCCTCGCCGTCACCCGCACCAACGCCGACGACGCCCAGCAGTTCGCCGCCACCGCACTGGCCCGCTACCAGAAGGCCAGCCCGCGCACCGCCGCCCTCGCCGCCCTCGCCGAGTACAAGCAGCAGCGCGACCACGTCGCCGAGCTCGAAGACGACCGCGCACGCCAGCGGGACTACCTCCGCCGATTCCAGGCCGCTCGCGCCGACGACCCGCCGGCCGACCGCCACCGTCGCGCCCTCGCACGCGCCCAGCTCCTGGCCGACCGCGCCCAGGCCCTCGCCGACGCCGGGCCCGCCCTCGAGGCCCGCGCCGCAGCCCTCACCCCCGACCACCCCGACGCGCCCGCGGCCCTCCGCGCCGTCGCACAAGACGACCCCGCCCTCGCCGCACGCCTCCGCGACCTTGGCCGCATCGACCAAGACCTCGCCGCACTCCCCACGCTCTCGCGACCGGCCGACGACGCCTCCCAGGCTCCCTCGCCCTTCGACAAACCCCTCAACACACCCCTCGCCGCACCCCTTCGTAGCGCCCTGCAACACGCCGCCGACCAAGCCCACGCCCTCGTCCAGGCCCAGCGCGACGCCCTCACCGCCGAGCGCAACGCCCTGCACCGCAATCTCGCCGAGCCCCTTCGCGCCGCACGGCATGTCGATCCCACACTCTTGGGATCACCAGAAGGACAACACATCTGGATCGCCGCCGACGCCCTGGCCCGGCTCGAAGCCGGCTGGCGGGCCCAAGCCGACGAACTGCGCACTCAGGCCCGCGACGCCGCCCAAGACCTCGACCGCATCGCCGCTGACCGCGCCGACATCGACCGCGCCTCGGCCCAGCTCGCCCGCGCCCGGTTCCGCCTCGAACAGACCCCCGCCCCGGCGCCCGCCCTCCAACCCGCCGGCGCCGCCCCCGCCCCGGCCCTCACCACCCGCGAGCCCAACCGCGCCGGCTTCGCCGCCGCCGCCGCCGCCATCGCCTTCCTCGCCACCCTCGCCCTCGGGCTCACGGCATTGGCCTGCGACGACCGCATCCGCCGCGCACGCGAAGACGACTTCGCCCGCCGCGCCGCGCCGCTCCTCGGCCGGGTCCCCCAGCTCGACCCGCAAACCCCCCGCGCTCGCGGGCTCGGCGCCGGGGCCGTCCACGAAGCCCGCGCCATGATCGAGGCCGCCTCCCAGGCCGCCGGCGCCCAGTCCATCGCCATCCTCGGCGTAGGACAAGAAGCCGGCGCCACCTCCCTCGCCGTCGGCGTCGCCGTCTCCCTCGCCGGCGCCGACCGTTCGGTCCTCCTCCTCGACGTCGCCGGACTCCATCAACAGGACAACCACGAACCCGCCTCCGATTCCGTCGACAACGCCATGCAACGCCTCCACGTCCTCGACGCCGACGAGCTCGGCCTCTATCAAGCCCCCGGCGCCAAACGCACCGGCCTGCCCGGCGTGCTCGACGGCGAGCCACTCCAAGACTGCACCTTCCAAACCCGCCTCCAGAACCTCGACCTGCTCGCCTCCGTCACCGCCCAGCCCGGCGACGCGCCACGCCTCTCGGCCAAACGCCTCGCACGCATCCTCGACCAAGCCCAGCAAGACCACGGCCTCGTGCTCATCGACGCCGGCTCGTCCTCCCACGGCATCGGCCCCCTCGCCGCCGCCGCCGCCGCCCACGCCGTCGTCCTCGTCGTCAAACGCGGCGCCTCCCAAACCCGCGTCGACCGCGACCTTGCCAAGCTCCGCCTCGCCGGCGCGAACGTCCTCGGCGTCGTCTTCAACCGCGCAAACCCCAAACACGTCGACGCCCAGCCCGCCCCCGCCTCCAACGCCGTGGCCAACCACGAAGACGCCGCCCGCGGCTCGGGCATCTTCGCCTCCGCCATGGCCGACCGCCGATCCCTACGGCCTTTCCACGACCAGGCCCTGCTCGACGAGCTCGACCAGCCCGCGCCCACCGCCGTCACGCCGCCCGCCGCGCCGTCACCGGTCACGCAGGCCGCGCAACCCGCACCGGCCGCGGCATCCCCCCCGCCCGCCGAGCTCGGCGCCAACCAAGCCCTGCTCGATTCCATCGAGTCCACCCGCCAAGAAGCCAAGCGCCTCCAACAGCAGATCCTCGACGACCTCGCCAGCCGCCGCGCCCAAACCCAGCCGCCGCCCGTGCCCAGCGAACCCCTCGCGCCGCCACCCACCGTGCCCGACCTCCACCCCCACGAGCCCGAGCCCCAGCACCTCGGCCCCGTGTTCGACACCCACGCGCCCCACGTCGATCCCTCCGCCCACAACCGCCCGCCCGAAGACCTCGACCACGTCCTCGACCCCTGGGTCGACCGCGTCATCCAAGACGCCGCCGAGCGCCTCGAACCGCACGAGCCGCCTCGCGACTAAGCCGCGCAGGCACGTCCTCTCTTCGCGCGCCGCGCCACGCTTCCTTTACCCTCCCCCCATGATCCGCCGGGACCCGCACCGCCAAACCCCGGCCGGGACGCACGCCCTCGATATCGAGCCCATCGCCCCCGCCCCCGGCTCGTCCCAACTCGGCCTGCGCCCCGATTGGCACGCCACCAAGCGCGACGCCCTCGCGCGACGCCTCCTGTCCAAGCTCGACCACGACCCCGACCGCCTCGCCGCCTCGGTCGCCAACTTCGCCGAGGCCGGCCAGGCCGACGCCGTCGCCCTCCACCCCCGCCACGCACCCGAACCCGACCAGCTCGACGCGCTCTTCGACGCCATCCGCTGGGGCGGCTGCGCCGTCCTGTTGGCGCACAAGCCCCGACTCCTCGACGCCTGGAAACAGCAACTCCTCCAGGCCGAGGGCTTCCTCGTCACCGACAACCCAAGACGCCTCGAACCCCCACGCCCCTGGCGGCGCGCCACCCACGGACTCCTGGTCCGAAAGAACCGCCTCGACCAGCCCCACCGCCGCTCCGCACGCTTCTCCTACGACCTCACCCTCGAGCCCGCCGCCCAAGCCCCCCACGGCTGGGCCGTCGTCAAACGCGTCCCCTCCGTCGAGATCACCGCCCAGAAACTCCTCGCCAACCAGCCCAACGCCCAGCCCGAAGAAGCCCGCAACTACGCCCGCAAGCTCATCCAAAAAGTCTTCCCCGTCTTGCTCACGCGCGAGGCCGCCTTCCTCAAGCTCAACACCCAGCACCTGCCGCCCACCCTCGCACGCCGAACCCCCCAACTGCTCTGGATGAAACGTGACGACCACGGCTACGCCCGAGAGATCGGCATGACCTGGCTCCGCATGGGCGGCCACCCCCGACCAGCCATCCGCTTCGCCGCCGAGCTCGCCGAAGTCCTCTGCGCACTCCACGAGCACGCCCGCGTCATGCACCTCGACCTACGCCTCGACAACGTCGTCGCCACCCCCGCCGGCGCCGGCATCGTCGACTTCGGCTCCGCCGTCCGCTTCGGCGAGAACGTCCACGACGCACCGCTCCTCGGCAAGATCTTCGAGTCCATGCTCGGCGCCTCCCAGATCGGCTCCGACCTCCGCCGCCTCCGCAAACGCAAACACCTCACCTCCCCCGTCTTCGACCCCTGCTTCCCAGGCATCCACCCGGCGATCGACCTGTTCTCCCTCGCCCTCCAGATGCCCGAGCCCCACAAGAACCCCGACCTCCGCGGCCTCGTCCAGCACCAACCCAAGTCCCTCGGCGCCCAGCGCCTCGCCCAGCTCCGCCGCGAAGTCCTCCAACCCAACGACCCGTCTCGCCCCGCCTTCCACGACGTCGCCGACCTCGCCCACGCCCTCCACACCGCCGCCGAAGACCTCACCGACGCACCCCGCGGCTCCGGCTTCCACCACGGCTCAGGCCTCCAACGCATCCCCTAGCTCCGACAAACGCACCCCGCCCTCACACCGAAAGCCGGTGCTCCGCCAACCAACCCAAGAGCGCCACCAGCGCATACGCCTGACGCGCATCCGCCTGGCCCCGCCGCGCCGCCGCCACCCGCGTACGCACCGCCGGCCCGTTCAGCCACGGCGCCAAGTCCTCCGCCTGATCCAACCACCCGTCCGCAACCCCCTTCCACGCCCCGCCCAGCTTCGCCCGCAACGGCACGCTGAACCCGTGCTTCGGCCGGTCCCACACTTCCCGCGGCAGCTCCCGCTCCGCCAACGTCCGCAGCGCATGCTTCAACCGCGGACCCACCTTCGCCTCCGCGCCCCAAGGCGCCACCGCATCCACCAGCGGGCCCGACAGCATCGGCACCCGAGCCTCCAACCCCACCGCCATCGACGCCCGGTCCGTCTTCACCAGGCAGTTCTCCGACAAGTACGTCCACAGGTCCGCCCGCATCAGCGCATCGGTACCCAGCTCGGGATCAAACCCCGCCGCGAACCCCAGCCAAAGCCCCAGCGACTGCTCCACACCCATGTTCTTGAGAACATCCGCCCGGACCAACGGCGTCAAGTCTTTCCGCGTCCGCGGGAACGGCCCAAACCACGACCGCTGCCACAACAGCAAGTCCGGCCCAAACAGCGTCCGCCGAAGCAGCGACCCCGGCAGCACCCCGCTCCGAACCAGCACCTGACCCCAACGCTTCGCCACGCCCGCCGGCCTCTGGTGCGCAAGCTCCACAAACCGCCCGTACCCGCCAAACAGCTCGTCCGCCCCGTCGCCCGACAGCGCCACCGGCACGTGCTCCCGCGTCCACCCGCACAGCGTGCGCAACGCCGTGTACGCCGGGTCCGCCAACGGCTGGTCCAGCTCCGCAATCGACGCCGCCCACGCCGCCCCGTCCAACTCCCCCGAATCCATCTCGTGGTGCTCGCACCCGAACCGCTCGGCCACCGCCCGCGCCGCGACCGACTCGTCGTACCCCTTCGCCTCCCCGAACTTCATGCAGTACGTCCGCACCGGGTTCGCACCGGCCTTCGCCATGCGCGAGACGATCAGCGACGAATCGATCCCGCCCGACAAGAACGCGCCCACCGGCACGTCCGAAACCAGTTGACTCCGCACCGCCGCGTCGAGCGCCCCGTCCACCACCTCCACCAGCTCGTCCGCAGACCCCCCCGCCAAACCCGGGTCCGCCTCCGGCACAAACCACCACCGCTTGCCCGTGATCTCGTGCCGGTCCAAGTGATACCGCCACCAACTCCCCGGCGGCGTCGCCTGAACCCCCCGCACAATCGTCATCGGCGAAGGGATCGCACCCCACGCCAAATACTCACGCAGCGCATGCGGGTCCAACCGCCTATCCAGCCCCGGCAGGTGCAGCAGCGCATCCACCGTCGACCCGGCCGCAAACCCCCCGTCCCCCGCCGCCGTAAACAACGGCTTCACCCCGAACCGATCCCGCGCCCCCATCAGCGTGCGCTCGCGCCGATCCAGCCACACAAACGCAAAGATCCCGTCGAGCTTGCGCAGCGTCTCTTCCAAGCCCCACGCCACGAGCGCCGCCAGCAGCACCTCTGTATCGCTCCCGCCCCGGAACCCGCCCGCGGGTGCACCGCCGCCGCGCTCTAGTTCTTCGCGCAACGCCTCGGCGTTGTACACCTCCCCGTTGTAGACCAGCACGTGACGCCCGTCGCCCGAGGCCATCGGCTGCGCCCCCGCCGCCGACAAGTCCCGCACCGACAGCCGGTGATGCCCCATCACCAGCGACGGGTCCTCCGGGTCGCGCCAAACCCCCCGCGCGTCCGGCCCCCGACACGCCACCGCGCGCAGACCCTCCCCGCACCCCTCCGCCCAAACGCCCGTCGCCGTCACAAAGCCGCACACCCCCGGAACCTACTCCAACGCCTTTACACTCGCCGCCCGTGGACCCCACCGCGCACAACCCCGCCGACTACCACGACGCGCCCGACTGGCCCCAAGGCGACGTCCTCAAAGACGACCGCCACTCCCGCGTCTGGCGCACCACACCCCCGGAAGTCGCGACCCAGTGCGACACGCCACCGCAATCCCTTCCGGGGGCGGGGCACACTCCGGGGGCGGGGCGCATTCCGGGGGCGGCGGTTCCGGGGGTCGTCGTCAAGCAGCGCACCGACCACCCGCTCAAGCAAGCCCTGCTCTGGGCGGTCAAGCAGCACCCCTTCCAACGCGAAGCCAAGAGCGCCGCCCACCTCCGCTCAGCCGACCTCCCAGCCCTCCGCATCCACGCCCTGTTCACCCGCCCCGCGGGGCCCCTCGGCCTCGGCCGCGTCGCCTACCTCGTCTCCGAAGCCCACCCCCGTTCGGCCTACCACCACCTGCTCGACGACCACCCCATCGACCACAGCCGCCGCCGCCGCGAACTCACCCGCCGACTCGGCGCCCTCACCGCCCAACTCCTCCAGCACGGCGTAGACCACCGGGACTACAAGCTCTCCAACATCCTCCTCGCCCAAGACGACCCGCCCACCCCCGTCCTCATCGACCTCGCGCCCCTCCGCCCTCTCAAGCCCCAGCCGCCCCAACGCGTCGCGCTACGCATGCTCCACAACCTGCTCCGCAACGCACGCGAGGCCGCCGAGCAGAACAAGCACCCCGCCCTCGCCAAGGTCCGGGCCGTCGACCGCCTCCGCCTATTCCGCGCTTTCCAAGAACAACTCATGCGCAACGCCACCGACCCCACCGACACCGGCGGGCTCGACCTCGAACGCCTCCTACGCTCCCCCGACTTCGCCGATTGACCTCCGAGCGAGCCGCCAGCCGCGCAGATGCCGGGCGCCCAACATCAAGCGCCTAACCCCCATCCCCTTGCCTCTAGCGCCTGGATCAAAACCACTTCAGCCCGTGCGCAAAGCTCTCGCGCCAGAACTTCGGCTGAACCCAACGGCTGGCCACCCGCGCAAACTCGGGGTGCGCCGCCGTTGGGTTCAGCCGAAGTTTTGGCGCGAGAGTTTTGCGCACGGGCTGAAGTGGTTTTGATCCAGGCGCTAGGGGCAAGGGGATGGGGGTTAGGCGCCAGGGTTGATGTTGGGCGCTTGAT
>JBCCXV010000120.1:0-7356 GCA_039191195.1 Planctomycetota bacterium | reverse complement strand
TCACTGAACGCTTGTCGTGTATCGCAGCGCTTCCAAGGGCCAGGTTTGACCGCGGCCATCTCAAACGCAGGTCCAGCCGCGGTGCGGGTAGAGCCGATAGTTCGCGTGGTCTGAGCAAGCGCTTCGGCCCTGTTGGGCCCTGGAGGGCGTGGCCGTCAACGCGCAGTTTGGATGCCTTCGGCGCGCTCGCGATTGGACCGCGGCAGATTCACACGATTGAAACGTGGGTGTGCTATCTCTGGGCGTGCTGCGATGCGCAGGCGGTCATTGGACCCCCCCCCGCCCGCGCAGGCAAGGCGTTTGCTTCGCGTGCGATTGACCTGGGGGCCGGCGGGAAGAAACCAATGGCAGTGAAGGGGAGCTGGAACCGCGCCGCGGGTGCAAGAGTGGTATTCGCGGCTGCGGCGGGTTGTGGGTTCGCCGCGCCGGCCTACGCCGATTGGGACCAGACCGCCAAGCTCACCGCAGACGACCCCGCGGCGGGCGACGTCTTCGGCTTTTCGGTGGGGATCAGCGGGACCATCGCAATCGTCGGGGCTCCTCAAGACGACGACGCAGGCTCCAGCGCCGGGTCGGCGTACGTCTTCGACACCACCACGGGCGCCCAGATCGCCAAGCTCACGGCACCTGACGCCGCGGCGAATGACCGTTTCGGCGAGTCGGTGGGGGTCAGTGGGACCATTGCCATCGTCGGTGCCCACGAAGACGACGACGCAGGCAGCAACTCCGGCTCGGCGTACCTATTCGACACCACGACGGGGAGCCAGCTGTTCAAGCTTACCGCCAACGACGCCGCGGCGGGCGACGAGTTCGGCTTCTCGGTGGGGATCAGCGGGGCCACTGCCATCGTCGGGGCCCACGCAGACGGAGCAGGCTTTAACTCCGGCTCGGCGTACCTGTTCGACACCATCACGGGGGCGCAGATCGCCAAGCTCACCGCCAACGACGCCGCAGTGAATGACTGGTTCGGCGAGTCGGTGGGGATCAGCGGTACCACCGCCATCGTGGGTGCCCGCTTCGACGACGACGCGGGCTTTAGCTCCGGCTCGGCGTACCTGTTCGACACCACCACGGGCGCCCAGATCGCCAAGCTCACGGCGTCGGACGCCGCGGCAGGCGACTGGTTCGGCTACTCGGTGGGGATCAGCGGTACCACCGCCATCGTCGGTGCCCACGCAGACGACGACGCGGGCTCTGCGTCCGGCTCGGCGTACCTGTTCGACACCACCACGGGGGCGCAGATCGCCAAGCTCACTGCCAACGACGCCGCCGCGCGCGACAACTTCGGCTTCTCGGTGGGGATCAGCGGGACCATTGCCATCGTCGGGGCCCACGCAGACGACGATGCGGGCTATTCCTCCGGATCGGTGTACCTGTTCGACACTACCACGGGTAACCAGATCGCCAAGCTCACGGCGTCGGACGCCGCGGCGCATGACCGGTTCGGCTGGTCGGTGGGGATCAGCGGGACCACCGCCGTCGTCGGGGCCTACGCAGACGACGACGGGGGCGGCAACTCCGGCTCGGCGTACGTTTACAAGTTTGTGCTGCCGGGCGACGCCGATGGAAACGGCTCCGTTGACCTGTTCGATTTCCACATCCTGGCCGCGAACTTTGGGGCTAGCACAGGCAATCTCGGGGAAGATGGCGACTTCAACGGCGACGGCGTCGTCGATCTCATTGACTTCGACACCTTGGCCCAGAACTTTGGTTCTACGAGCCCGGCTGTCGTCCCGGCGCCGGCTAGCCTCTCGTTGCTGGGCCTCGCAAGCCCGCTGCTGCTAAGAGGCCGTGCGCGGCGTCGCCGTAGCTAAGCCTCTTCGCACGTTTAGGCCTTCTCCCGATCGCTAGCGCTTCGCTAGATCGGTTCCTTCAAGAATGGTGTTGACCACCGCGTGTAGAGGCGCGGTCGCGTCGATCGAGATCGCGTGGTCCGGCAGGCCCTGCAGGGTTTCGTGTTGGAGGCGGGCGTAGGCGATGCCGTCGCTGGCGGGCCCGCCCCAGTCGCTGTCGGGGCGTTCGGCGAGCCGGCGTTCCAAGGTCTCTTGATCCAACTCCAGCACGAACACACCGTCGAACAGGTCGAGGAAGCGGTGGGTGTTGCGGGCACCGCCGCAGAAGAACGTGGCTTGGTGTGTGTCGTCTTCGACGAGCGCCTTGACTTTGGCGACGTCCCAGATGTGTTCGCCGGGGGCGCTTGGCGTGGCGGGCTCGGCGGTTTCGGGGTCGCCGGCGTAGGCCAGCTCGCGGTCGCCGTGGATGGCGTGGTGGCCGCGGCGCAGGAGTTCGTCGCAGACCGTGGTCTTGCCGGCGCAAGAGACGCCCGTGATGAGGTAGTTGCGGGCGCCCATGTTGCGATTGCGGCGGCAAGCCGTCGCTGGCCGGAGCCTATCCGTTTAGCGCCCCGTGCGTCCCTTGCCGGAGCGTTTGGCTTCGTAGAGGCGTTGGTCGGCCATGTCGAGCAGCTCTTCGTGGGTCGTCGGCTTGTCTTTGGACAGGCTGGCGACGCCCGCGGACACGCCGGCGTGGGGGCCGTCGGGGTTCATGCGCTTGGCCTCTTGGTCGAAGAGCACCCGCATGCGGTCGGCGAGGTCGGCGGCGCGCTTGGTGTCGGCGCCGGGCATGATCAGGCACATCTCGTCGCCGCCCAGCCGGGCCGCGAGGTCGTCGCTGCGCACGTGGGCCTGGATCAGGCCGGCCAGCAGCACCAGCATCTCGTCGCCGGCGTGGTGGCCGAGCTGGTCGTTGACGGCCTTGAAGTTGTCCAGGTCGAACATGATGCAGGTCAGGTCCTGCCCTTGGGCCTGGGCCAGGGCGAACAGGTCGGGGAACCGCGCGTCGAGCGCCCGGCGGTTGCCGAGTTCGGTCAGCGGGTCGCGCATGGCCATCCGCTCGAGCATGGCGACGGCCTTGCGGGTCTCGTTCTGTACCCGCTGGTCGAGGGTTCGGCGGAGCTGGCGCGAGTCGTAGTCGCACCGGATCGCGGCGAGGCAGATCTTGTGCATGGCCGAGGCGATGCGGCCGACCTCGTCGCTGCGACGCAGGGGCAGGTCGCGGAGTGCGACCGTCCGGCGGGAGCGCGCGAGAGACTCCAAGCGGGCCGCCAGCCGGTCGACCGGGCCGGCGATCCACCATTGGCCCAGGCCGATGAGCAAGCCGGCGACGGCGACCAGCAGCAGGATCGACGGCATGACCTGCAGGCTCAGCTGCGTCTGTGCCCCGGCGACGCCGGCCCCGCAAACGACCGCGGCCAGGGCCAGCAGCGTGACCTTGGTGCGCAGCGGGGCGTTGTCGATGGCGCGGCGGACCCCGGAGCGGGCCTTGTCTTTGGCTTCGGCCAGGGCCTGAGCCGTGGCGGTGCGCTCGCTGGCGCCCATGGCCTCGGCGGCGAGGACGTCGGTGCGGTCGAGCGCGAAGCGGGCCTGGCTGGGCTCGGCGGTGGCGTTGGTGCGGGGCGAGTGTCGCGGCATGTCGCCGTTCATCGACGAGCCGACGGTGTCGCTGACCTGCCCGTCGGGCAACGCGGCGGATTCGGCGAAGGCGTCGACGTGCTGTCCGGCCGGCGGGTTCGGGGGTGACGGTTCGGGTTGCACCGGTTGCGCAGCGGGGGCGTGGGGGGCAGGGGAGGCGTCACTCATGGGCTGGCTCCGGCCGGGGGCCGCGGGTTCCGGGTGCGCAGACTTCGGCGGCGCGCAACGGGCGGTGATCGGGTTTCGGGCCTGGGCGTTGCCGGAATCAGGCCCAACTCAGTCAGGGCCGGGGCGAGCTTGACCCAGGGCAACCCGGTGACGGCCGCGGGGTCGCCGGCGACGTCGATGGTCCAGCCGGCGGCGCGGCGGTCGTCGAGGTCGTACCCGCCGGCCCGGCCGCGCCAAGCGTCGGACGCCAGGTAGGCCTCCATCGCATCCGGGGCCAGCGGCGCCACGCGGACCTCGGCGGCGTCGACAAACGACCGCGGCGGGGGAGCGCCCTCCACGCCGATGGCTACGAGATGGCCCGCGCTCACGACGTGGTGCGCCGCGCCGGCAAGCGCCCTGAGCATGGCGCGGGCCTCGTCGACGGACTCGGGTGTGCCGACCAGACGGCCTTGGGCGTCGACGCAGACGGTGTCGGCAGAAAGGGCGACAAACGGGCCCAAGGGGCGGTTCTCGCCGTGGTCGAGCCAAGCCTGGGCCTTCTCTTGGGCTAGCCGCTGGGCGAGGTCGCCGGCGGCGGAAACGGGGTCGCCCAGATCGCTCGGGGCTTGGGGCTGAGCCGGGTCTTGGAAGGGTGAAGACACCGCGATCGGCCGGCAGCCCGCGCGGCGGAGCAGCGCCAGCCGGGCCGGCGAGCGGCTCACCAGCACGAGTTGGGGCGGGGCGGCGTTCATGACGCGGAACCCCAATCGTACCCCCGGATCGGGGCTGCGGCGCCGCGACTTTCAAGCCGGGCCGGCGGGTGTCCCGATAAGCGCGACCGGAGGCGGTGAGCGGCGGATTGGCGTCGATCGGCGCCGACCCGGTGCGGCAGCGGCGCCCCAATGCCAAGAGGCGGGGGCCGATCTGCCGGAATGGTTGGCCCAAGGAAGGGCAGTCGTGCGGACCATCGCCATTATCAATCAGAAGGGCGGATGCGGGAAGACCACCGTGTCCATCAACCTCGCGGCCGTCTTGGCCGGTCAGGGGCGTCGCACACTCTTGGTCGACATGGACCCGCAGGGCCACTGCGCCCTGGGCCTGGCCGTGCCCACCGATCGCATCGAGCGGTCGATGGCCGACCTGATGGCCAGCGGGATGGACGGCCGCCTGGGCCTGCCCGAGATCGTCTGGCAGATCACCCGCCGGCTGGACCTGGCCCCGGCGACGGTCGACCTGGCCGCCATCGAGCAGCGGCTGGGCGCCGCGCCCGACCGCGACCGCCGGCTGGCCCACGTCCTGTCGACGGCGCAACACCGCTACGACTTCTGCGTCATCGATTGCCCGCCGGCCATCGGGCTGCTGACCTTCAACGCCCTGCGGGCCTGCGACGAGGTGATCATCCCGGTCGAGACCGGCTACTTCGCGTTGCAGGGCAGCGTCCGCCAGGCCCGGACGATCGAGGCCGTGATCCACCGCGTCGGCCACCGGGTGCGCTACCGGGTGCTGCCGACGCTCTACGACGTGCGGACCAAGCTGGCCCGCGAGATCCTGGGCGAACTCCGCCGCCACTTCGGCGACGCGCTGCTGCCGTCGGTGATCAACTTCAACAGCAAGTTGAAGGAGGCCGCGAGCGTCGGCCAACCGATTACCGAATACGACGCGGCGAGCCGCGGGATGCAAGACTTCGAGCAGCTGGTGGCCTGGCTCGTCGAGAACCCGCCGACCCGCTCGCTGCTGCCCACGCCGGGTGCGCCGGTAGAGGTTTCGGCGGCCCCGTCGCTCGACGCCGCCACGTCCGACGCCGGCCTTTCCCGTGCGGCGGAACTCGTCGAGCGCGCCCGAGCGCTCTCGGCCCGGTCGGCCCAGCTGGCCCAGCGCCTGCAGCGCGACCCCGAGTTCCGACGGCAAGACCTCGACCTCGCCCCGGCGCCGCGCTCGGGCGCGCCCACCCCGCTGGACGCACCGACCCCGGCATCGGCGACCGAAGCCGACTCGGCCCTGCCCATCGACATGGCCTCGGTCCAGCCGATCCACCCCGCGGGCGTTCCGCTGGAACCCACTCCGCCGCCGCTGCGGGTCGACACCGGCGCCGCGCCCGCGTCCGACGCGCCGCCGCCGGCCAAGTTCGCCCGGTTGTACGGCGCCCGGGTCACCAGCCGCGGCGTCCTGTTCGTTCAGCCCGAGCCGGCTCGGCCGGCCCAGCAGATGGCGATCGCCGGCGACTTCAACGGCTGGGACGCCGGCCAAACCCCGCTGGTCCGCGACCCGTCGCTCGGCGTCTGGCAGGCTTGCCTCAAGCTTCCGCCTGGCCGCCAGCACTACCGTTTGGTGGTCGACGGCCAGTGGGTCAAAGACCCGCACAACCAGCGTGTCGAAGCCAACCCCTTCGGCGAGCAGAACAACGTCGTCGAGGTAACGCCTGAGGACGCCCGGGCCTGGGACGACCCCGAGCCGGCCGAGCAGGCCCCGGCCGTACGCACCGACCCCGCCGCCGCGGCCAGCCGCGACGCGGCGTTCTTCGGGATGCTCCAAGACGCGCCCGCGCCGCCCGCCTCGGGCGCCGCGCACGCCGAAACCGATCCGCCGCCACGGAAGGCGGTGGGCTAAGCCATCACTCCGGGCGGTCGGCGTCTAGCGGCCGTCACCCCGGGCCCGCGTCATGGATGACGAACGCACCCGGCAATCCCTGGCGGACCTCGCCGAGTTGTTCCTGACGCAGCTCGACGCCGAGGCGCCGCGCGCCGCGGCCGGCGGGCCCGAGCCGGCCCGTCCCGCCCCCGGAAGTGCCCCCGCTAGCGCACCCGGACCCGCGGAAGGCCCCGCCCCTTTTCGCTTGGATCAAAGCGGCCCAGGCGGTGGTGTCGCAGGTCCGCCGGCGCCCCCGGAAGCGATCGGGCGCGCCCCGCGTCCGGCGCCGCTGGGCTGGACCTTCCACGAAGGCCCGCAGGCGCCGCGCGGGCAGGGCGACGACCCGCCCGCGGCGCGTCGCGCACCGCTGGCGGCGCATGTCCACGCCGTGATGCTCGGCAACCTGCCGGGCGTGTCTGGGCCTTGGCTCACGCAGTTCGCCCAGGCGCTCGCCGAGCAGATGGGCCCCGTGGCGGTGATCTACGCCGATCGGGTTTCGGCCGAGATCGAGGTGGTCGAGCCGATCCGCCCTGGCCAGGCCGGCCCGTCGATCCGGTTGCCGCCGCCGACGCCCGGCGCCGAGGCCGCGCTGGCGGCGCTGCTGTCGCCCGGTCCTTCGGCCGTGTCCGCCGTGGTGCTCAGCGTGGGCGCCGACCTCGACCCCGACGAGTGCGAGCTGCTTTCGACCGCGCACCGGTGCACCCTGCTCACCGGCGCCGACGACGCCGCCGTCGTCGCCGGCTACGCCCGGCTCAAGCGGTTGACCGAAGGCGCGGCCCGCCAAGCGATTGGCGATGCGCCCTTGGGCGTCGCCGTGATGGGCTCGGCCGGCGACAGCGCCCAAGCCGCGGCCGACAAGCTCGCCGCCACGGCCGGCAGCTTTCTCGAGACGCCGCTGGAAAAGCTCGGCTGCCTGCCCCGTCTCGAGCCGGCACGCGCGCGGCGCGTGGGTTCCTACGCCCTGGTCGACGACGGCTGGGACCGCTTGATCGCCGCCCTCGTCGCGCTGCCGCGCCGGCCGGTGTCGATCCACCTCAACGGCCAGAACTCGGCGGCGCCGAGGACGGGAGCGGAGCCCGCCGGCCAACCCGTCGCGGAGCACGCCGTCGAG
>JBCCXV010000119.1:0-7370 GCA_039191195.1 Planctomycetota bacterium | reverse complement strand
GCTCGGCCGGTACGAGATCGAGGTCGGCGCCTACCCGACCACCCAGCAAGGCCTCGACGCGCTCGTGACCGACCCCGGCAACGTGCCCGACTGGCCCGGCCGAACCCTCGACGCCGACGCCGTGCCCCAGGACCAGTGGGGCAACGACTGGCAGTACCGCGCGCCCGGAACGCAGAACACCGATGGCTACGACCTGTTCTCATTCGGGCCCGACGGCAAGCAGGGTGGCGGCGACGACATCACCAACTGGACCCAAGGCGCCTCTTGACCCCACGCCCGCCTCAACCCGATCACACGCGGCACGCGACGGCATGTTTGCGCCAGCGCGAAGGCTTCCGCCGGGCGTTCACGCTACTCGAGCTCATCCTCGTGGGTGTGCTCGTGGCACTCATGGCCGGCCTCACCCTGCCGCGCCTCTCGGGATGGTCCGAGCGCAGCCGTTTGGAGGGCGAGGCCCGCCTGCTCGAGGCCGCCATCGATTCTGCTTCCTCTCGTGCCCTCACCGAGGCCCGCACCTACTACATGGTGATCGACGCCGACGCCGGCGAGTACGCCGTCCGCCCCGCCGAGCAAACCAGCGACCCCGCTATCGCTTTGGAGCAAGAGACTTCCAGCCGGCGCGACCGCCAAGCCGGCGACCCCGAGTCCGACGCCGCCTCCCGAGTCGATGGCCCCCGGGCCGATTGGGCCGGGCCGTTCCGGGTCGCCGACGGCGTGAGCCTCTTCGCCGCGATCGGGGGCCGCACCGCCACCGAGATCTGGGTCGACTTCCAGCCCAACGGCACGGGCGCGCCCGCATCGTTCGTGCTCGGCGCCGGCCGCCACGCCGTGGCCCTGGTCCGCCCGTCGCCGGTCGACGGCTTTGCGCGCTACAGCGTCACGGAGCCCGTCGATGAATGATCGGCGGCCGACAACGCGTGGCTTCACGCTGATCGAGGTGCTCGCGGCCTTGATGCTCGTGGCGATCGTGTTGCCGCTGCTGCTGCGCGGCTTCGGCGGGTCGACCGACGCCACGGCCGCCAGCCAAGACCAGACCCGCGCCCTCACCCTGGCCGAGGCGATCCTGTCCGAGTCCGTCGCCGAGCGCACCTGGGAGACCGGCGACGCCGAGGGCGCCTTCGACCCCGCACGCTTCGGTTCCGGCGCCGATCGCTTCTCTTGGCGCATCGAGTCGGAGGACTGGACCGCCGCCGAGACCAAGCAGTTGACCGCCGCCGTCACCTGGACCCGCCGCGGCCGAGAGCGGTCGGTCGAGCTGGTCACCGTCGTGGCGGAACAAGAGTTTTAAGTTGCACGAGCGCGTTGACATGACCCCTTTACGTCGCGACATACGAGACCCGAGCGCTCCGCGGAGGCCTGCGCGCGCCTTCACGCTGCTCGAGCTGTTGCTCGCGCTCGGGGTCGGCCTGCTGGTCTCCGGCGTCGTGTACGGCGCGATGCGGGTGAGCTTCCGCGCGGCGCGATCGGTCGAGGGCGCCATCCAGGCCGGCGCCGTGGCCGAACGCGGGTTGGGCGTCGCCGCGGGCGATATCGCCGGCGCCGCGCGCCCCACCGGCATCCTCTCCGGCGGGTTTGCGGGACAGGACGTCGCCGACGACTTGGGCCGGCCGGTCGACGTGTTGTCTTTTCACACGTCTCACCCCAAGTTCCTCGCCGCCGAGCCCACCATCGGCTGGTACCGGGTCGACCTCCGCGTCGTGCCGGAGTCGGCCGTCGGCTCCGCGGCGCAGGCCGCCGCCGGCGCGTTCGACGCCGCCCGAACCCGTGGCGTTATCGATTTCGACGCCGCCGCGCTGCTGCCCGACACCGTTGAGGTCGCGGCGCTGGACGCCGACCTCGCCGGCGAAACCATGACGGCGGCCGACCCTGCCGGCGTGCTGGTGCGCGACATCACCGTCGACCTCCTGGCTTCGGACGAACCGGCGATCGTGCGCCAGGTGCTCGCTCGCCGCGTCGTCGGCTTCGACGTGCGCTATCACAACGGCGAGGAATGGCAGGACGAATGGTTCTCCGCCGGCGAAGACAACCACCTGCCCGTCGCCGTCGAGCTCGCCCTTACCTTGAACGACGCCGACGCAACCGCAAGCGCAGACGGGGCCGCCCTTACGAACGTGTCCACCACGACGGTCCGGCGCATCGTGCCCATGCTCTTGGGTACGTCGGAAGCCGCGCGCATCCTGGAGGCCCGCGGTGGGTAAGACGTTATCGAGAGGCCAGTCGCTGCGCCGATCCGGCGTAGTCCTGATCACCACCATGGCCATCGTGCTGGTGCTCACGTCGCTGCTGCTGTCGACGGCCGGGCGCGTGCGCTCTTCGATGCACGCCGAGGCCGGGCGCGCCGCGTCGGTCGAGGCCCGCTGGATCGCCGAGGGCGCCGCGCGGGCCGTCGCCGCCACGCTCCGCCGCGAGATCCAGGCCGGCGAAGCGCCCGCCCTCGCCGACATGCCCGTGGAGGCCGGACAACTGGGCGGCGGGCTCTACTGGATCATCGGACGCGACTACGAGACCGACGATCGGCCCGTGTTCGGCCTCGTCGGCGAGTCGTCCAAGCTCAACCTCAACCGCGCCGTGGCCGCGGATCTCTTGCGCTTGCCCGGCATGGACTCGGGCCTGGCCGCGGCCGTCGCCGATTGGCGCGACCCCGACGAAGACCTCACCGAAGGCGGCGCCGAGAGCGACTACTACCTCGCCCAAGACCCCCCGTACCGCGCCAAGAACGCCGACCTGGAAACCGTGAGCGAACTGCTGCTGATCCGCGGCTTCGACCGCCAGATCCTCTACGGCGAAGACCGCAACCGCAACGGCGTGCTCGACCCCAACGAGAACGACGGCGACCGTTCCTTCCCGCCCGACAACGCCGACGGCCAACTCGACCGCGGCCTCTTCGACGTCGCCACCACCTGGACCCGCAACAGCGTTCAGTGGGTGGGCGGCCGCAAGACGCACGTCGACGACGCCTCGCCCGAGGAGCTGCGCAACGCCGTCGCGCAGGTCGTCTCCGGCGCCCGGGCCGCGCAGGTCGCCGACGCCATCGTGAACGGCCGCCGGTACGAGACGCTCTCCACCGCCATGCTGGCCAGCGGCGCCACCGTCGCCGAGGCGCGCGCGCTCAACTACCGCTTGGTCGAGATCAGCCGCGACGAGCCCGGGGTCGTCGACATCCTCACCGCCGCGCCCGGCGTCATCGACGCCATCGACGACCTCGAGGTCGGAGATGGCGAACGCATCGAGTCCGCCCGGCGGACCGTCGGCGACGACTCCGACCTCCAGTGGGTGCGCGACACCGTCGGCCCCGACAAGTTCCGCCAACTCGACGACGACATCTCCTTCGGCTCCGAGCAATACTCGGCCGACATCCTGGCCGTGACCGGCGACGGCCGGGCGTTCTGCCGCCTGTTTGTCGTGATCGACGCCGGCTTGTTCGAGGGCCCGCGCATCGTGTTCGTCGAAGACCTCACCCACCACGGCTGGCCGATCGACCCGCAGATCCTCGCCGACCTCCGGGCCGGCGTCTCGCCGGAGACCTTCGCCCAGCGCTCCGGACTAACCGGGAGGTCGCGATGAAGTTGAGCCTGGCCGGCAAGCGTCCGCTGGTCGCGCTGGTGTTGCCCGCGCCCGGCGCCGGCGCCCCTCGCTTGGCCCTTGCGCCAAGCGCCGCCGGGGAGGCGTCTAGTGACTCCTTCGCGCTGGACGCATCGCTGTCTCTCGACGAACCCCAGGCCCTGGGCCAGGCCTTGGGCGAAGCGCTGCGGGGCCAAGGTCTGCGGGCTGGCGGCCTGGTCGTGGGCTTGCCCGCCCACGCCGTGATGACCCGCGTGCGCGAGCTGCCCGCGGTCGAAGACGCCGACGCGCGACTCGACCTCCTCCGCCTCGCCGCCGAGCAAGCCTCCCCCGACGGCGCCCTGGCGATCGACGCCATCGACCACGGCGCCGGCCGGCCCGTCGTGCTCGTTTCGACTGCGCAAGAAACGGTGGACGCGGCTAAAGCGGTCGCCCAGTCGGCGGGCCTCGCCCTGGCCGGCGTCGCGCCCACACGTCTGATCGCGGCCATGCATCACGATCACGACGGCATCGTGGGCGCCGATGTCGCCAACAAGGTCATCGCCCGGGTCTGGGCCGACCCCGCCGCGCCCGAGGTCGTTTGGGTGTCGGCAGACGCGACGGCTCAAACGGTCGCGTGCTTGGGCGTTTCGTCCCTTCCCGCGGCGCCACGCGCCGACGCCGACGGCCAAGCACCCACGGCCGACGCGTATCAAGCCTGGGCCGAAGCGTCGGGACGGTCCGTCTTCACACGCGGCATGGCGGCGCTGCCTTCGGCGTCCGGCGTTCATCTGATGAGCACCCGCCCCGAGCACACCGGCGTCGATGCCCATCAGGCGGCGCTCGCCTTGGCCGCGATCGAAGGGCGTTCGGGGCACAAGACCGGGGCTAGCGTCGATGCGGCTGTGGAACTGGCCTTGGCATGGTCGTCGCTCCACGAACGCGGTGTGGTTGCGCCCAACCTCGCGGCCAACCGGCTGGCCCCGCCGGCCGCGCCCAGGTGGGACGGCCGCCGCCGGAAGATCGCGCTCGGCGTCGTGGCGGCGCTGTCGTTGGTCGGTGGGGCCGCGTGGTTGGCCTACGCCGCTGTGCAAGACGTCCGCCAACTCGAAGCGCGCCTCGCGGAAGTGTCGCCCGTGTCCGACGCGGTCGAGCAGACCCGCACCCGGGTTCGCGCCGCCCGGCCGTGGTTCGACAACCGCCCCGCGATGCTCCGGGCGCTCGCCGAACTCACCCGCGCCGCGCCGGCCGACGGCTCGGTTTGGGCCACCCGTCTCCGCATCGAAGACACCGGCGAGGCGAGCTTCACCGGCAAGGCCAAGTCGCGCCAGGCCATGCTCGTGTTCCTCGAACGCCTGCGCGCCGCCGAGCCCTTCGACCAAGTCCAGCTCAAACGCTGGACCGACGGCGGCGACGACGCGCCCGTGTCCTTCGAGGTCTCCCTCGTGCGTGCGATGGTCCCGGGAGGCGCATCCTGATGTCGCTGCGCGAGAAGCTGCTTCTGTGGATCACCCTCGGGGCCATCGGCCTATTCGCAGCCGACCGCCTGCTGTTGACCCCGTCGCTGGCGTGGTACGACGGCAAACGCGAGCAGGCCGACGGCTTGGAGCGCGACCTCGATCAAGCGCGCGCCCTGCTTGACGCCCAACCCGTGATCTCGAAGAAGTGGCGCGGCTACCGCACCGCAGGCCTTGCGCAAGACGCGTCGTCCTTGGCCGCGCAAGTCAACGCCTCCTTCAGCGCCTGGGCCCAGGAGTCCGGTGTCGCACTCGAGAGCGTCAGCCCCGCGACGCGCGTCGAGCAAGAACCCTTCGAAGAAATGGGCTTTGTCGTCTCTACGCGTGGCACGGCCGGCGCCGCCGCGGCGTTCCTTGCCCGGCTCGAATCCAGCCCGATCCCGCTCCGGGTCCAGCGGATCGACTTCGCCTCCAACGACGCCGAGCAAGACCGCGTGCAGCTCCAGGTCGTGGTTTCCACCCTCCGCCTTCAGCAGTCGTCCTCGCCGGCACAAGGCGCGGAGTCGTCGGCGCCGAGCCTGGCGTGGAGGCCTGCCCCGTGAGCCGTTACGCCTTACGACGAGATCGATGGTTCGCGCTGGCGACCGCGAGCCTCTCGCTGGCCGCCGCCACGGTGTTCGCGCAAGACGCACCGCCGGATACGCCCACGCCCACGGTTTGGACGCCGCCCGAGCTGGCGCAGTCGTTAGTCGATGAGGTCGCGCGCGGGCGTCTATTCATGGATCGCCCTCCCTTGCCGCCGCCCCGGCCTGAACCCGAGCGCGACGAGGCCGCCGCCGGCGATCGTCCGCCGCCACCCCCGCCCCCGCCGCGCGACCCCGACGAAGACCTCTTCCTGCGCGGCGTGCTCATCATCGAGGGCGAGGCCACCGCCTTCTTTGAAGACGTAGAGGCCGGCGAGGTGTTGACCCGGCGGGCCGGCGAGCCGCTTGGGCGAGGACTCATTGAAGCCGTCGATACCGCCGGTGTCGATTATCGCGTCGACGGCCTGCTCCGCACGGTGCCGCTTCGGGCCAACCTCGCCAGCGGCTTGGTGGCCGACGAACCCGAGACCGACGAAGACCCCGCCGAGGCCGACGCGCCCGAGCGATCCGACAGCAGCGGCGCGTCATCGCGTCGTGCCGCATCAGGTCGAAGCAGCACGTCGGAACAGGGACGGGGTCAGGGCGAACGACGCGGCGGCGACGGTGGCGGCGCCTCAGGCGCGCCCGCCCGCCAAGAACAAGCCTCCCAAGGCAACCCGCCCCCGCAGCAGAACGAGCAACGGCCGCGGACCTTCCGCCAACGCCGCGACACCGGCGACCTGTAGCCGACCCCGCGGTCGCTTGTGAGGCCGCATGCGAGAGACGCGCCTATGAACCCTCGACCCCTGATGTTTTTCCCCCGCCCGCGCCCGGCTGCGCTTCTGGTGGCGCTAGGGACTCTGGCGTTGGCGTGCCCGGCCGTCGGGCAAGACGCCGGGTCTTCGCCCGAGCAAGTGCGTGTCGAGGAGGCCCAGGCCGAGGTGCCCCCCGCCGAGCGCAACCGCGTGCGCGACATGGCCGCCGCCAATAACGGCAGCGACCGGCTGACCATGAACTTCCGCGACGCGTCGCTCGAGGCCATCGTCAACCACCTCAGCGAGCACGCCGGCCTCATCGTCGTGAGCGAGATCGACCTCTCCGACAAGGTCACGGTGCTCAACCGACAGCCGGTCACCCTCGACGAGGCCATCGGTTTGCTCAACACCCTGCTGCGCGAGCGCGGGTACACGGCCGTGCGCCGCGGGCGGCTGCTGGAAATCGTGGACATCGACGACGCTAAGGAGCTCGCCCTGCCCGTGCGCTACGGCGCCGACCCGGACGCCATCGGCATGAGCGACACCATGATCACCCAGATCGTCCCGCTGCGCTTCGCCGACGCCGAAGCCCTGGTCGAGAACCTCGAAGACCTGATCGACGACGACTTCGCCGAGCTCAGCGCCAACGCCAGCAGCAACGCCCTGATCGTTACCAACACCGAGGCGAACATCCGGCGGATCGTCGAGATCGCCCGCGCGCTGGACCAGTCGATCGCCGAGGTGCGCGACGTGCGCGTGTTCGCGCTGCAGCACGCCGACGCCGAAGACGTGGCCCAGCTCATCGAGGAGGTGTTCGAGGCCCCGCGCTCGGTGGAGGACGAGGTCGGCCGGATTATCGCCCAGCGCTTCGGTCGCGGCGGGCGCGGCCGGGGCGACGACGACAACAGCGGAGACACCGCCGCCGCCGCCGCGGTCCAGGCCGCCGCCGATGTCCGCAGCAACAGCGTCGTCGTCACGGCTCCGGCCGAGTCGAT
>JBCCXV010000118.1:0-7523 GCA_039191195.1 Planctomycetota bacterium | reverse complement strand
GGCTGCGGTATCGCGACACGCCGACGATCTTGCAGATCGCGAACATCGCGACGCAGCTCAACCTCGAGGGCCGGCTCAACAGCTCGTGGAACATCTTGTCGGAGGACCGTTTCAGCGTCGGGGCGAACGGCATCTACTACGAGCGTCCGACGATCAGCTACCGCCCGGTGACGGGCCAGGCGTTCATCCAGCAGATGCTCGAGCCGGTGGCGAACGACAAGCTGATGTTGCTCTACAACGCGGGCTGGCCGGTGGACACGTTGTTCGGGCTGACGGTGCAGTCGATCTCGGGCATCCAGAACGCGCCGGGCGCTTCGGGCCCGACGCCGGAGGTCGACCTGGAGTTCCGGCGGTTCCGGGACGTGTTGCAGGCGTTCCGCGACCTGCAGCGGGCGGGGCAGCTGACCATCGGCCGTAAGGGCAAGCAGGCGGAGCTGCGGATCGGCAGCGACCCGGGTCTCCAGGAGCAGATCGACTACCTCTACAAGACGCTCAACCTGCGGCCCGACGCGCAGTCCTATGAGATCGCCCAGGCCACGAATCCGTTCAGCCGTACGAGCATCACGATCATCCCGCGGTCGCTGATGTCGACGCTGTTTTTCTTGGCCCAAGGCGTGGAGGCGCCTTCGGGCGACGTGGAGGCGGAGCGGGTGTTTACCGCGCAGTTCGCCAACGGCAAAGAGATCGACTGGCAGCAAGTGACCGGCGGGATCTTCCGCGTGCGGTCGTCGTTCCTGCCGCCCCCGAACACGTACGTGAAGGTCCACTACCGGGGCACGTGGTTCTTCATCGACGACAGCGACCTGAGCAGCAAGACGACCTTCGCGCTGGTGAGTCAGCTTTTTGCGATGCAGTCGGGCAGCGTCCGCAACGCCGGGCCGCTGCTGACGCTGCCGGTCGGAGGCGGCTGAGCGCCGCGCATCAAGGCGGGCCTGTTTGCAATAAAAACGCAGCGGGCCTCGCGTGAGACCCGCTGCGGGGGCTGGATGGGTTGTTGCGCGGGCGCCGGGTTCGCGGGGGGCGCCTTACTTGGCGGCGGCGTAGCGCGTGCTGACCTCGGCCCAGTTCACGACGTCCCAGAAGGCGGTGATGTAGTCGGGCCGGCGGTTGCGGTAGGTGAGGTAGTAGGCGTGCTCCCAGACGTCGAGGCCGAGGATGGGGTGGTGGCCCTGGCCGTGGCCGCCGCAGGACGCGGGCATGAAGGTGGTGTCTTGGTTGGCGGTGGAGGTGACGTGGAGCTTGCCGTTGGGCTCGACGCAGAGCCAGGCCCAGCCGGAGCCGAAGCGGGTGGCGCCGGCGGCGGCGAAGGCGGCCTTGAACGCGTCCATCCCGCCGAGGTCGGAATCGATGGCGGCGGCGAGCTCGGCGGAGGCCGGCGACCCGCCGGGCGTCATGGACGTCCAGAACAGGTTGTGGTTGAAGAAGCCCCCGCCGTTGTTGCGGACGGCCTGGCGCTTGGCCTCGGGCACCGACTCGAGGTTGGCCAGGAGGTCCTCGATGGCCATCGATTCGAAATCGGTGCCGGCGACGGCGTCGTTGAGCTTGGCGGTGTAGGCGGCGTGGTGCTTGCCGTGGTGGAGTTCCATCGTTTCGGCGTCGATGGTCGGGGCCAGGGCGTCGTGGGCGTAAGGCAGGTCGGGCAGGGCGAAGGCCATGGTCGGGCTCCGGGTTCGTGCGAGGGGTTGGCTCGGGTTTCGAGGGCGGGTTCGTGCGGGCGCACCCGCGAGCCGCGACTGTAGGGGGCCGGTTCGGACGGTCAAGGCGGCCGGCGGATGCGGGCGGGTCCAAGGGGCCTGAATCCGCGGGTCGCGGAGCCACGAAAACGAAATAAACACGGCGGATCGCGCGTTATGCGGTTTCGCCATGCGACCTTGGGCGTAATTCCCGCCGTTTCGAGGGGCGGGTGAACCCCTAGCACCCCCGGGCGTATATAGGGGTGGAGGCGTCCCGCAAGACGGGCCCCGCCGCCTCCTGACGATCCGGGACCGATCGTCCGAGCCGACCAGCCAGGGAGTAGGCCATGACGCTGATGCACGACCCGATGAGCCCGCTGGCCCAAGTCCGCCGCAACCGCGGCGGCGAGTTGTCGATGCGGCCCAGCAAACGATCGCTTTCGGCCAGAGACGTCCGCCGGGCGCGGCGCCTGCTGGACGAGAAGTACGAGTTCATCCCGTTTGAGGAGCTTGGCCTGTCGGACGACGAGGCCGAGCGGGTGCTGTTCACCGAAGCCGAAGAGGTGCCCAAGCCCGACACCAGCTGGTACCACCCGGTGCTCGACAGCTACTCGCCGGCGTCGCAGGACTCGCTGCGCCCCAAGGCCGGGACGATCGTGCTCACGGCGTCGCAGGAGCGCACGCTCTTCAAGCAGTTCAATTACTACCGGTACCGGGTCTGCCGGTACCGCGACGACCTGAAGCTCCAGGCCGAGCTGGACCCGGACGCGACGCGTTCGATGCTCGACTGGCACGCCAAGGCCGAGCGTTTCCGTGAGCAGATCGCCAACACCAACCTCGCGCTGGTGCTGGCGATGGCCAAGCGGACCCGGATGAGCGAGGTCGACTTCGCCGACATGATCAGCGAGGGCAACATGGCCCTGCTGCGTGCGGTGGACAAGTTCGACGCGTCGCGCGGGTTCAAGTTCAGCACGTACGCCTGCCGTGCGATCATCAAGGCGTTTAGCCGTCAGGGCATCAAGCTGAGCAAGCACCGGGCGATGTTCCCGACGGACTTCGACCCGAAGCTCGAGCGTTCGAACCACCAAGAGCTCAAGCGGGCCGAGCACGAGGACGACTGCGTCGACGAGGTCGGCCGGATCTTCCGGGACAACACGGCCGAGCTATCTCAGATGGAGCTGGAAGTGCTAGACCACCGCTTTGCTTTGTCGGACGAGAAGAAGGTGACCGACGCCAAGCCGTTGACGCTGGAGCAGGTCGGCCGTCTCATCGGCGTGACCAAGGAGCGTGTCCGCCAGATTCAGAACAAGGCGCTCGACAAGATCCGGCAGCAGGTGGAGGGCGAGTTCCTCGGCTGACCCCCCCGGAAGAGCCGGGACACTTGCCGGCGACAATTGGATACCCCCCTAGCGGCTCCGCCTCTCCACGATGCGGGGCCGCTTGCGTTTGGGGCCGTGTGGCACGAGCCGCGTGTTCACCCCGACGCGACAAGCTCGGCGAGGGCCGGGACGGTGAGGTGAGACGGGTCGGGCCAGACGCGCGCGGCGCCGGCGGCGAGCAGGCGGTCGGCGGGGCCGGTGGTCGCGACCCCGGCGACGGCGAGACCGGCGCCCACGGCCGAGCGGGAGCCGCCCGCGGTGTCTTCGATGGCGACGCAGCCGGCGGGGGTGATCGCGCGGTCGGGGTGGCCTTGTGCGAGTTGCCGGACGGCGCTGGCGTAGGTCTCGGGGTCGGGCTTGCTGCGGGCGACGTCGTCGGCGGAGACCACGAGGTCGAAGGCGCCGTCGAGGCCGAGGGCGGGGAGCAGGGCCGCGATGTCCCTGCGCGTGGCGCCGCTGCCGATGGCCCGGGGGACACCGGCGTCGGCCAGGGCGCGGACGAGTTCGACGGCGCCGGGGATGGGCGGGGCGCCGTGCTGGCGGACGTGGTCCTCGAACCACCGCTGCTTGTGTTCGATCCAATCGGCGAGGTTGCCGGCGACTTCGGCGGGTTCTAACCCGGCGCGCTGGGCGATCCAGCGCATGGCCTGGCGGTCGTCGAAGGCGATGAGCTGCTGGTCGTAGGCGGCGTCGGACACCGTGTAACCGAGTTCGGACCCCAGGGCCTGGAGGGCTTGGCGGTGCAGGGGCTCGGAGTCGACGAGGACGCCGTCGAAGTCGAAGACGACGGCCTGGAGCGGGGTGGCGGTCAAGCGGAGGTTCCGAGAAAGCGTGGGTTGGGTTGCGCCGGGGTGGGTCTATAGGGCCCAGGAGGGCCGGGATGGGGAAAAGGACGGCTGTAGCGATGAATCGAGCCGCGCTAACGGTCGATGAGTTCGGGGAGCAGCGGCGCGGAGGCGTCGCCCCCGAGCCCCGGAGAAAGGTCGATCCATGGCCAAGCCCAAAGATATCCTGACCACCGGCGAAGTCGCCAAGATCTGCAACGTCGCCCCCCGGACGGTCAGCAAGTGGTTCGACTCCGGCCAGCTCAAGGGCTACCGGATCCCGGGTTCGAAAGACCGGCGGATCCCGCTGAGCAGCCTGGTGAAGTTCATGAAGGCCCACCACATCCCGCTGGACGGGATCCAGTCGGGCCGCACCCGGGTGCTGATCGTCGATTCGGGCTCGGAGATCACCGACGTGCTCGAGAAGGTGCTGGTCGAGCAGGCGAACTACGAGGTGAACACGGCCTCGTCGGGCTTCGCCGCGGGCGTGGAGTGCGAGAAGTTCCGGCCGCACGTGATGCTGCTGGACATGCACCTGCCCGACGTGCGGGGCGAAGACGTGCTGAAGCTGATCCGCACGCACAACGACCTGCAGCTGACCAAGGTGATCGCCACCTCGGGCAAGCTGACCGACGGCCAGGCCCAGCACCTGCTGCAGAGCGGGTTCGACGGGTATCTGAAGAAGCCGTTCCACGTGCGTCAGGCCGTCGAGGCCATCGAGGACGCCGTAGCGATCGTGTACTAATCGGGCGGTCTCCAACCGGCGACGAAATCGCGCGAAAACCTCGGACTTTGCGCTGGCGTTCCGGCCGGCCGCGGCTATCCTCTCGGCCTTTCCCGTGAGAGGGGCCCGAGATGAGCAAGGTGCGACTGGGCGCGATCGGCGCCGGGATGATCAGCCACAGCTTCGGCAAGTCGATCGCCGGGCACGGCGAGGCGGAGTTCACCGCTGCGCACGACCCGCACGCCGAGCGGCTGGCCGAGCTGTGCGACAAGTTCGACGTGCCCCGCCGGCACGCCGAGGTCGAGGACCTCTTCGCCGACGACGGCGTGGACGCGATCTACGTGGCCGTGCCGAACAAGTTCCACGCGCCGCTGGCCAAGCGGGCGCTCGAGGCCGGCAAGCACGTGATCCTCGACAAGCCCTTTGCGCTGTCGGCCGAGGAAGCCCAGACCGTGGTCGACGCGGCCAAGGCCTCGGGCAAGACCTTCACGCTGGGCATGAACCAGCGGTTCCCCGAGTCGCACCAGCGGGCCCGGGCGCTGGTGGAGTCGGGCCAACTGGGCGAGGTCTACCACGCCCGGGCGGTGTGGCGGCGGCGCAGCGGCATCCCGAAGCTGGGCACCTGGTTCGGCAACAAGGAAGTGGCCGGCGGCGGCGCGATGCTGGACATCGGCGTGCACTTGCTCGACCTGGCGATGCACCTGACCGGGCGGTTCGACCCCGTCGCGGTGTCGGGTCAGGTGCACACCATCTTCGGCCACCGGGGCCTGGGCGAGGGCATGTGGGGCGCCAGCGACCCGGCCGACATCACCTTCGACGTCGACGACAACGCCACCGCGCTCATCCGTTTCGCCGGGGGGATGTCGATCCAGCTCGACGTGACCTGGGCCGCCCACCAGGCCGAGCGCAACGTGCAAGAGGTCGAGCTGTTCGGCTCCGACGCCGGCGCGACGGCCGTGGCCGGCCAGTGGTACCGCTTCCAACCGAAGGGCGCGCCCAAAGAGGACTATCGCGTTGAGCCGTTGCCCGAGGGGCCGCTGGCCTACCCGCACAAGGACCGGTTCCACAACTTCGTGAACCACCTGCTGGGGCGGGAGGCGCTGATGACGCCGATCGACCAGGCGTTGGCGGTGCAGAAGACGCTCGATGCGATCTACGAGTCCAGCCGTACCGGCCGGCAGGTCGAGATCCGCTAAGCGCGGGCCGCCCTCCAACGCATTCCCCTTTGTTTCCCACAGTTTCGGAGACCTCCCCATGCGCGCCACCGACTTCGGCGTTCAGAGCTACTGCTTCCGCCACTTCCCCGACAACGCGCAGGTTGCGCAGATGGTCCGTCAGATCGGCCTCGACAAGATCGAGGTCTGCGCGGTCCACGCCGACTTCGCCGACCTGCGGAAGTGGAAGGACGTGGTGAACACCTACCGGGACAAGGGGGTGTCGATCGTGTCGATCGGCGTGCAAACGTTCAAGGGCGACCCGGCCGAGCGTGACTGGTTCGAGTGCGCCGCGGCGGCCGGGGCCAAGCACATCTCGGCGCACTTCTTGATCGACACCTTCCAAGACGCGGTGCCCAAGGCGGCGAAGCTGGCCGAGGAGTACGGGATCCGGATCGGGGTCCACTGCCACGGCGGGTACCACTTCTGCGGCGCCCCGCAGAACATCGAGCACCTCTGCAACCTGGGCGGCGACCACATCGGCCTGTGCCTCGACACGGCCTGGGCGATGCAGATCGGCCCGCGCGACGGCGACGCCCTCAAGTGGGTCGAGCGCTTCGGGTCCAAGGTCTTCGGCGTGCACTACAAAGACTTCGTGTTCGACCGCAGCGCCCAGTGGTCCGACGTGGTGGTCGGCCGGGGCAACTTGAACCTGCCGAAGCTGATCCACGCCCTGGACGATGCGGGCTTCGACGGCATGGCCGTGATCGAATACGAAGCCGATGTGGAAGACCCGGCGCCGGCGCTCAAGGAGTGCGTGCGCTCGATGCGGGACGCCGTGAGCGCTTAATCGCGGGGCTGGGTGGCTGGCCCTTCGCCGGGCTCATCGGGTTGCGTCGGCGGGGCTTGCTTGGGGCGCGGGGCGTCGAGGCCGGCGCCGGCCTGTTGGAGCAGGGTGCGGACGGTGACGGGCGGGGCGGCGTAGAGCCGGCCGTCGATGCGGCCCGACGCGTCGGGCGGGGCGGCGGGGGCCCCGCCGGCGGGCAGGCCCGGGGCGTGGTTTAGGCGTGCGTGGATGCGGCCGTCGACGCGGTAGTCGTAGACCATGTCGCGCCCGCCGAGTTGGCCGGGGCCGACGGGGCGGGGTCCGAGGGTCTGCGGGAGGGTGAGGTCGAAGACCGTGTTCTCGGGGATGAGCTGCCGCCGGACGTTCTCGTGCATGGCGGCGACGTCGACGGCCAGGAAGCCGTCGTTGTCGATCACCAGGTAGCTGCCGCGGTTGTAGTGGGCCCGCATGCCCGGGGCGTTGAAGGTGTAGGCCCGGCCCTGGGCGACACGCTGATCGACCCAACGGGTGTTGGCGGTGACGGCGGTGTCTTGATTGAACTGGCCGATGCCGGGGTCTTTCCAGCGGTGGCTGGTGGCGTTGGCGGTGAGGTCGCCGACGCCGCGGTCGACGGCACGGCCGTCTTGCTGGGCCGTTGCGCTGGCGGAGCAGGCACAGGCGAGCGCAAGCACGCGGGCGCTGCGGCCGCGCGGGGTGCGGTGGAGCGACGGCGGGCACGGCTTGGCCATCGTATGGGGCACCGATTGGGCGGGTTATCCGCCGAGGGTGAGGTCTTCTTCGCCGGGGTTGTTGCCGGCGGGGCGGACGGTGATGTCCACGCGGGGGTCGATGCCCTCGGGGAACTCGACGCTGTCGGACTCGAGGGTGCTGCCGCCGATTTCCGACAGCTCCCAGTCCATGGAGCTGGCCATGGTGTCCGAGC
>JBCCXV010000117.1:0-7524 GCA_039191195.1 Planctomycetota bacterium | reverse complement strand
TCGGCGATCTCGCCTTCGGTGAGGTCGAGCTTGTGGATCAGCTCGCTCTTGACCGGCACGGGGCGGTTGGGCTCGGCTTCGGCGTTGCGGTGGGCGGGCCGGGGCATCCCGCCGCTGTACGCGCGCACGGTCACCTCGAGGCTCTCGAACAGGCCGTGGTGCATGTACGGGCGCGTGCGGCCGAGGTTGCGCAGCGTCGGGGTCTTGAAGGCGCCGGCGTCGGCGGGGTCGCCGGTCTCCTGGTACCGGCCGAGGTCTTCCCGAGGCGTGCCAAACAGCGTGAGCCCGGTGTTGTGGAACCGGTTGTCGCTCAGGAGCGGGCCGCTGTGGCAGTTCATGCAACGCGCTTGGGTCCGGTAGAGGTGCAGGCCGCGCAGCTCTTGGTCGGTGAGCACGTCGTGGCGGCCGCGCAGGAAGCGGTCGAAGCGGGATCGGCCCTCGTTGTTGGAACGCATGAACACGGCGACGGCCTTGGCCAAGTGGTCGAGGGTGATGCGTTCGGCGCCGTAGGCCTGGCGGAAACGCTCTCGGTATTCCGGGATCGCGTTGAACTTGGCTTCGAGCTCCTCGGCGGTGCTGCGGAGCTCGTCGCGGTTGGTGACGACGGCGACGACCAGGTCTTCCGGCGACTCCGCCCGGCCGTCCCAGAACAGGCGGTCCCAGTGGCCGGCGTAGAGGGCGGTGGGGGCGTTGCGGGCCAGGGGCTTGCGTTGGTGGCCGAAGGAGGTGGTCCGGCCGTCGGCCCAGCCGAGGTCGGGGTCGTGGCACGAGGCGCAGGCGATCTGATTGCTGGTGGACAGCCGCGGGTCGAAGAAGAGCGTCTTGCCGAGTTGGACCCGGGCCTTGGTGGGCTGGTTGTCTTCGGGGTGGACCGGCGCGGGCAGCAGGCCGAGCTCTCTGAGCTCGACGCCCTCGTCGACGACCGCCGGCGGCCACTGGCCGGGGGTCGCCGAGTACGCGGCGCGGAGGGCTTCGGGCGAGGAGAGAAGTTGGTCGAGGACGCGCTGGGCCTGGTCGTCTCGGGCTTGTGCGTCGCGTGCTTCTTGCTCGGAGTGCGCGACCGACGGCGATAGTAAGCCCAAGGCCCAAGCGAGCGCGAGGACCAGCAAGCCGGTGAGGGGCAGCGGGGAGCGTGTCATGGGTGACCGTTCGACGTGGCCGGGCGCGAGGCTCGGTGTGTGCGCGACGTCAATCGTGCACGCGCCGCGTTCGGGGCTTACGGCGCCGAGGTGATTTCTTCTTCGCCGGCTTTTCGCGCTCCCCACAGGTCCGCGGAGCCGTCGTAGAACGCCGCGTTGAGCGTATCGATGTCCTTGTAGAGGCCGCGGCCGTGCGGCTCGTTCTTCTCGACCGGGATGCTGGGCTGTCCGGCGAACACGGCCGAGTAGATGCTAGGGCTGCTGGCGAAAAGGCTCTCGGCGCTTCCCGCAGACCGCACGGCGAGCTCGCTCACCGGCTCGATCATCTGGGTCACATAGTTGTCGCGGATCCAATAGTCGTCTTCATTGTCGATCTCGCGGGCGATCTCGTCCGGCCGGGCCAGATAGACGTCCTTGAGTTCCACGCTCTTGCGCACGTTGGGAATGGCGAGTTGGGCCAAGCCCACGGTTGCGTTGTAGGTGTACGTGTTGCCGAACTTCGCCATGGACTCGTTGGTGGAGGGGCAGGTCCAGGCGGGCCCGCCCCCGACCGAGATGTATTGTCCTTGCTCGAGCACCGGACCCAGGCCGACGGCGTTGCCGGGCGGGAAGGAGGTGCTGCCGGGGTCGCGGCCGACAAAGTCGCCGTCGCGTGTGTAGCCCGATCCCGCGCGATAAGAAGCGCCCCCGCCGTGACCGGCGCGCCCGCTGCTGGGAAAGAAGCCGTCGAAGTCGGACGCGTAGGCCTCGGTCGACTGGTAGATGCTCCGTAGCTGGGCGAGGCACTGCGTCTGCCGGGCCGCTTCCCGAGCCGAGCCCAGCACCGGCAGGAGGATGCCGATGAGCAGGGCGATGATCGCGATCACCACCAGTAGCTCGATGAGCGTGAACCCTGGGAGGCGGCAGGGGCAGGTGTTGGGTCTGCGGGGTTTGCGGTTCATGCTGGAAGACACGGAGTGCGTGTGCGAGGTGGGCGGCTAGGGCGCGACGCAGTTGCGGCTTCCCTCAGGTGGCCCGCAACCGGGGGGAATATTGGTAGCACAGACGGGTGGTGTGACAACCGCTGAGGGTTTTCACGGGGCCTGTTTGCGCTAGTTTTGCGCTAACTATCTGAGAACAAGTCTCAACTCCTGGCGTGAGCGGTGTGAGCTTTGTAAGCTGCCGGGCCTCGAAGTTTGAGTGAAGTGGTGCGAGAAAGACCCCCCGCTGAGATATCCATGCGTTCCCGCTTCGGACCCCACGGGCTGTTGGGGATGGTGTTATCTGTTGTGGCGGTTCCAGCGGCGTCTGCCCAGACGGCGACCGAGCTCTTCGCCGCCGACGAGTTCGGCAACACCGGTGATGCGCTGGTGCCTGCGTATCAAGACTTTGACACGGGGGCGACGGCGACGCTGGACAAGGTCCTTGCCGACACGATCGCGCCCAACGGGAGCTACGTGTTCACGGCGGCGTTCGCGTTTAACGAACTGGTCGAGGTTTTTCCCGGCGTGTTTCAGCCCGTCGCGCGGGTGCGCACGGCGATCTACGGCGACACGGGTTCGGGCCCGGCGCTGCTGTTTGAAGACGAGGACAACCTCGGAGGCTTCCCCCGCCAAGCGATCAGCAGCCCGCTGGTCAACTCGGCCGGCGACGTGGCCTACACGTCCTTCGTCAACGAGAACATCCCGAGTTTGGTGCCGACGGTGACCGAGGCGATCTGGCTGAACGCGACCGTCGTGGCGGCGCCGGGCGGCGCGGCTCCCGCGGCGGCCGGTTTCGCCGGCGGCGCGACTTTCGAGACGGGTTCGGTCGGCAAAGTCGCGCTGCTCGAAGACGGCGACCTCGTGTTTTCGGGCGAGGGCGTATCCGGCTCGACCGCCACGGTGATCAGCGGTGACCCGGACGACAACGGCTTCGTCGGCGACGCGGTCAATCAAGCCATCCTGCGGTACGACAAGGCGACGGGCACGGTGACGTCGCTGTTGCAGACCGGCGACATCATCACCGACGACGACGGCCCGAATGTCACGATCGGCATCGCCGAGATCAACAACCCGGCCAACTCGGCGGAGTTCGACGACTTCGACGTCTCGCCCATCGGCGCCTTCCGGATTTCGGACGACGGCCAGCACACGGCGTACGTGTACGACCTGGACCCGGCCGACGACAACGTCGATAACGCGCTGGTCTACGGCGGCGCTTTCGCCGAGTTTGTCGACGGCTCGGACATCGTAGAAGGCGTGACCGTGGCCCCGACCCGGCTCGGCGGCGACGGCGTGGGCGTGGTCTCGAGCTTCAGCCTGGACTCGCTGAACCGCGACGGCTTCTGGACCGCGCGGGTCGACCTGGGCAGTGTCGCGGCCGACGACGTGATCGTGGTGAACGGCGGGGTGTCGGTCGTCGAGAACACCGACGTGCCCATCTCGGCCGCGCTCGGCGGGGGCACATTCAGCCAGGGCGGCATCTTCAACAACGTCGTGATGAACAACGACGGCGACCTGGCCTACTTCAACAACGATGCCGTCATCCTTAACGGCGAGGTCGTTGTGCTGCAGGGCGTGACGCCGATCGACGGCGGCGGCGTGCTCGCCGACCTGTCGCTGGGCTTTGCCCTGAGCGACCGCGACATCAACGGCGACGTGACGATCCTGCTGGAAGCCCAGGCCGTCAACGTGAACGGTCTGGAGGAGCTCTACCAGATCACGGTGACGCCGCGGGCGCGGGTCGAGGGCGATTTCGACTACGACCGCGGCGTGGACGACACGGACATCGACATCCTCGCCGACTACGTTGGCGTGGACGGGTTCGATCTCGATGGTGACTTGGACAACGACGCCGCCGACTTGACGTATCTCGTCGAGACCGTGCTGGGGACGAACTTCGGTAACGCGAACCTGGACGCCGTGGTGGACCTGCTGGACTTCGACGCCCTAGCCCAAGGCTTTGGCCTGAGCGACACCGGTTGGGCGGGTGGTGACTTCAACGGCGACCAGGTGGTCAACCTGCTGGACTTCGATTTATTGGCGCAGAACTTTGGCGCCGTGAACCCCGCGGCCGTGCCCGAGCCTGGCACGGCGTTGCTGGCGGCGCCCGGCCTGCTTGTGGCCCTTCGGCGCCGTCGCGGAGGCGCCCGCCGCTAACCCACTTGTTCCTTTTTCTGGGGCCGCCCTTGCCGCCCCGGCCTGCCGCGTCGCACGACGCACCCTGATTTGACACCCCTTTTGGAGGAAGATTGATGCTGACCCGTACCCTTCTCGCTGCCGGCCTCGCGGCCACGTTCGGGACCGGCGCCTCGGCCCAGTTCGTCGAGGTGTTCTCGGAAGCCGAAGCCAACAACGGTACGCTGGCGACGCCGTTGCTGGACACCGTGGCCACGTCGGCCGACTTTGGCACGGCCTACGCGCTGCAGCGCGAGCCCTCGGGCGCCGTGCTCGGTCAGTCGCTGACCGCCTTCGATGGCACGTCGTTCACGACCATCGCCGACATCCCCGACTTCGCCGTTGAAGTGTTGGGCACGCCCGGTATGGCCGTGGTCGGCGGCTCGATCCGCTTGATGGACTCGCTGGCGAACACCGTGACCGAGATCGACCTCGGCACCGGCGCCGTGACCGAAGTTGTCTCCACGGCCGACTTTACGGCCGCCCTGGGCGCCGCGAGCAACACCGCCTTCTACGAAGTGGCCTCCGACGGCACGATCTACGGCGTTGAGGCGTCGCTCGACCAGCTTTACGTGGTCTCGCCCGGCAACGTGGTTGACGTTGAGATCGCCCCCGCGACCTTCGTCGCCAACTTCGGCACCGTGATCGGCGGCATCGGCATCGAGGGCGACAACGTCCTGATCGGCAGCAACAGCAACGACGAGTTGTACGCCTGGGACACCGTGTCCGACACCTTCAGCACGGTGCTGACCACCGCCGAGATCGAAGCCGTCACCGACGACATCGACGGCCGGGCCGGCTTCGGCGACATCTTCCTGGCCCCCGACGGCTTGGTCTACTTCTACGAGAACGACTCGGACTACCTGCTGTCGTACGATCCGTCGGACCCCGTGGGCACGCTGGCCGTGGTCTTGACCGAAGCCGAGTTGGATGCTCCTGCGTTTGGTTCGGACACCATCAACCAACTCTCGTGGTGGGACGACCCGACCTACGGCGAAGGCATCGCCTGGACCGACGGCAGCCTCGGCTACTACACCATCCCCGAGCCGACCACGATGGCCCTGCTGGGCCTGGGCGGCTTGGCCGCGGCCCGTCGCCGTCGCGCCTAAGGGCGTGAGACCGGCGTAACGCCGGCGACAACTTGTTCCCATCGCGCGGGGCGGGCTTGTGGTGAGCCTGCCCCGCTTTTTTTGGCCCGGGCCGAGGCCTAGGCTGCCTCACCTCAATCTTTGGGCGTTTCATGCCGGCTCCGGAGACTTCTCGATGACCCTCGCACGCCGCGGCTGGATGCTCTCGCTGCTTTGCGGTCTTGTGCTGGCGCCCTGGCAAGCTGTGTTCGCGGAGGACGCAACCGTGGCCGCGTCTCTCGATCCGCCGGGGCTGCGGACGCACCTGCTGCTGACGGGCGAACAGCTTGAGGCCATGTTGGGCGACGAAGACCTCCTGCTGCTGCACGTCGGTCATGGGCCTAAGGGTTACGCGACACGTGGCCACGTTCCGGGCGCCGTGCTGATCGACGTGCTCACGTTGTTGCACGGATTCGAGGGCGCGGCCGATGCGGAGGCCCGGCGAGACGCCGTGCTGGGGTGGTTGCGGCGGCACGGCGTGGACGGGCGCAGGCGTGTCGTGCTGTACGACGAGGCCACGGGGCTCTTGGCGGCGCGGGTGTACGCCGAGCTCGCCAAGTTCGGCTTGGCCGACCGCACGGCGATGCTCGACGGTCACTGGCGGCGCTGGGTGGCCGACGGGCGGCCCGTGGACAAGGGCGGGGTCGAGGTGCAGGCGACCGACTGGGCGCCGCGGCGGGACGATTCGCTGGCGGTTCTCTTTGGTCAGGTACACACCGGGTTGCGGGTACCGGGTTGGACGCTAGTGGATGCGCGGCAGCCGCGCTACTTCCGCGGCGAGCAGAAGGGCTGGTCCGAGCTGCAAGAGGCCGGCCACATCCCGGGCGCCGTGAACGTGCACTGGCGGGGTATGCTTGCGTCGATCCAAGACCCGGTCTTGAAGCCGGTGGACGAGCTTCGGACGATGTACGCCGGGGTCGACCCCGACAAGCGTGTGGTGGCGTATTGCGCGACGGGCACGCAGTCGAGCTACACGTTCTTCGTGCTGCGTTACCTCGGCTACGACGCGGTGTGGTACGACGGCTCGCTGGTGGACTGGCAAGCGCGTGGGGGCGAGACGGCCCGGGTGGAATAGGCTGCGCGAGTACAGGCGGGTGTAATGCGATGTTCGGGGGCCCGTCTGTCATGCGAGAACGTCGAGTCTTTTGGGGATTGTCGATGCCGATGGCACGGGTAGCGCTCTTGCTCTGGACGTCTGCGGGTTGCGGGCTCGCGGCCGTCGCGGGTTGCGGACCGGGCGCGTCGCGCGTGCTTGTGCCCGCGGACGCCGACGCGGTTTGGCAAGCCGTACGTCAGACGGCGATAGAGACCGAGGTCGCGATGGACCCGGCCGAGTCGCTTCTGGGGGTCGACGTATCGCCCGGGCGTGAGCATGAGCTCGACGACGGTCGGCGGGAAGCGCGGCTGATTACGGACTACCAGTTCCCGTTGTTCTATGAGTCGTGGACGCAGACCGAGGTCCGCGTACGGCCGGTGGACGAGGATTCGGCCGTGCTTTGGGTGGAGTCGCTGCACCACAGCACGTGGGACGGCTTGGCGCCGTTGAGCCCGCGTTCGCGCAAGCCGGCCGCCGAGCAGGCGATCTTGATGTCGGTTTTGCGCAACGTGGAGGCCGCGCGGGAAGCAGAGCTGCTCGCCGAGGAAGCCGGCGCCGGCGCGTCGAACGCGGATGGCGATGGGTCCTCGGAGCGCGGGGACTAGGCACGCGCGGGCGCAGGTTTGCGGCGACGGGGCGACTTGGTCTTGGGTACGCCCGCGAGGGCGACGCCGGCGTGGGTCATGAAACGCTTCTGCGTGGCGCTCGTGAAGACGCCGAGGTCGTGGGCGACGTTGGTGAATGAGCCGAGCGCGATGAGCGCCCAGGCGCCGAGGTCGGCGGGCAGGGCTTGAGACGCGTCGCCTTTGGGCGCGCTGCCGGCTTGGGATTCGAGCACGCCGACGATGAAGCCGTGGAAGCGGCGGTACATGGCGGCCAAGGCTTGGCGGACCTCGGGGTCGTCGATCTCGTGCAGGCCGGCGAAGATGAGGCGGTGCAGCCCGGTCTCGCCGCGGGTGGCGCCTTCTTCGGCGAGGATCTTGCGCACGGCTTCGGCGGTTGACCCGGACGCGGTGAGGTGCTGC
>JBCCXV010000116.1:0-7606 GCA_039191195.1 Planctomycetota bacterium | reverse complement strand
GGATCGTCGCCCGCGCCATCGCCGTCGTACCCGCGACCCTCTACGAGATCGCCATGGCCCCCGCGGCACGGCTGGGCCAGACCCTCGCCCGCGCGTCCCAGGCCGGCGATCCCGGGCCCAACGACGCCGTCGCCCAAACCCTCGAACTCGACCGCGCCCGCCAAGTCAACCACCGGCTACGCCAAGAGGTCGACCGACTCGAGGTCGAAAACGCACGCCTCCGCGATGTCCGCGCCGTCCTCGGCGACGGCTTCAGGCTCATCCAAGCCCGAACCGCCGGCGGGTCCGACCCCGGAGGCCTCCGCGAGCTCCGCATCGACCGCGGATCCGGCGCCGGCGTCGCCGAGCGACAGGTCGTCATGTTCGGCCCCTGGCTCGTCGGACGCGTCGTCGCCACCACGCCCATGACCGCCCGCGTTCAGCTCATCGACTCCAAAGACTCCGTCCTCGAAGTCCGCTTCGCCGAGCCCGCCCTCGGGGGACAGCCGCGCCCGGGGCGCCATCACCTCGCCTGGTCCGACGCCCTCGACGCCTTCGAGGTCGACGGCGGCGTCCCCCGCGACACCCCCGTAAGCGTCGGCGACGTGGCGCTCCTCAACGACCCCGGATGGCCCCGCGAGGCCGCGGCCCTCTACGTCGGCCTCGTCCAATCGGTCGAGCCACATCCCGCCGACCCCGACCTACGCCTGCGCGTCGTCGTCCGATCCTCCGTCTCCCTCGGCCAGCTCGACCGCGTCGACGTCGCCACCCCGCGAGAGCAGCCATGAACCCGGCCTGGGCGGCGGTCACCGCACTCGTCTTGGCGGCCCTCTCCGAAGCGCTCGGCGGCCCCGCCGGCTTCTGGACCGTCGCCGGCGCCGAGCCCGAGCCCTTGCTCATCTTCGCCGTCGCGCTCGGCTTGCTGGCGCCCGAACGCCAAGCGCTGTGGTCGGCCATCGCCTTGGGCGCACTCAGCGACCTGTCGGGCGCGCCCGTCGCCGAGACCTCGCCCATTGTCGGACCCCGCGCGCTCGGCTACGCCCTCGCCGCCTGGGCAATCCTGCGCGCCCGGCCGCTGCTCGTGCGCGACTCCTGGCGGACCCTGGCCCTGGCCACCCCCGCCGCCGTCATCCTCGTGACCGTGGTGTCCGTCGCCTTGCTGGGACTGCGCCAAGCCCCGTTCTTCGCCGGCGAACCCGTCGTGGGCGGCGCCGGCGGATACCTGCTCGAACGCATGGGCGACGGGCTCTACACCGCGCTGCTCGGGGTCCCCCTGGGCTGGCTCCTGCTGCGCATGCGCGGCGTCCTGGGCCTGGGCGGACGCCTCCGCGATCGGGCCTATTAACCCCGCTGTCAACGTTACGAATTCAGGCCGGTCGGTCGATGGACGGCCGTCCCACCCGCCGGTCGAACGCCAGAGCGACGTGCTGGGCCTCGCCAAACCCCAGGCTGCGCACCACACGGGCGTGCAGCGATTCACCGAGATCGGCGTCCGCCGAGCCGGGCTCGAACGCCAGCTGAAGGTCGACGCGCTGGCCGGGCTGCAGCCGCATCGGTCGGTCGATGCGCGCCCAGGCCCCCGAAGCTGACAGGTCGACCGTCCGCCCGGCGAGCGATGCGCCGGTCGCGGTCCGAACCCGCAGCGCCAGGTCGGCCGGCTCCCGCGGCGATTCTCTTCGTTCGAGGATCAGCACCGCGGTGCCCCCGACTTCCGCCGGCCCCCGCCGACGCCCAGACCCACGCCTACGATGCCGCGATGAACTGCCCGCAAGACTTCCTGCAGACGGTGCGACCGTGGGTCGAGGCCCACGACCCGTCCGCCCTGGAAGCCAAGGCCCGCAAACACTGGTCCGAGGCCGACCTCGGCCGATGGCTGCGCCAGCCCGAGGCGGAGGTCCGCCAGATGGCCGCGCTCGTGCTGGCGATGATCGGCGGCGGCGCGTCGGTCGGGCCGTTGGCCCGCGCGCTGCACGACCAAGACCCCGCCGTCGTCGAGCTCGCCGAGCACGCGCTCTGGTCGGTGTGGTTCCGTTTGGGCTGCTGCTCGTCGGCCAAGCCGTTTGAGCGCGGCGTCGCCCGATTGGCCGAGGACGACTACCCCGGCGCCGTGGCGCTGCTGACCGAAGCCATCGCCGCCGACCCGTCGTTTGCCGAGGCGTACAACCAGCGGTCGCTGGCGAAGTACCTCTCCGGCGCCGACGCCGACGCGCTCGAAGACGCCCGCGCCGCGGTAGCGCGCATGCCCAGCCACTTCGGGGCGCTCTGCGGCATCGGCCACTGCCAAGCGCACCTGGCGCGCTACCCCGAGGCGATCGCCAGCTACGAGCGGGCGCTGACCGTCCACCCCCGGATGCCGTGCATCGAGGCGGCGGTCGACCGGCTTCGGCGGAGAGCCGCCAAAGCGGGCTGAGCCAGCGCGGGCGTCGGTCAAGCCGCCGCGACCCTCCGTCGACGACCCACCGTGCGCTGGTCGGACGCCATGCGACGCTCCGGCTGGGCGTCCATCGTCGCCACCAGCTCCGAAGGCGTCCGGGCCCAAAGGTCGGCGCCGATCTCTTCCGCCAGGCCCTCGGCCCGGTTGAAGACACCGCCGCCCACGATGATCTGCAGGTCCGGGCAGGCGCCCAGTTCGTGCAGCCGGTCGATCAGCAGGCGGGTCTGCGGCGCCGTCGAAGGCACCGCGCCAAACACCACCAGCTTGTGCGCGTCGATCTCGCCGAGCTGGGCCACGATCTCGTCGTTGGCCACGCCGCCGCCGGCGAAGTACACCCGGTAGCCGTCGGCCTCGAGCAGGTCGGCGGCCAGCTGGCCGGCGAGCTCCTCGCACTCTTCTTCCCCGCAGACCACCAGGGCCGTCTGCTCACGCGACGGGCGACGGCTGAGCTTCCCGCCGATCTGGTCGGCCAGCGAACGCAGGGCCCGCGTCGCGAAGTGGTACGCCAACTCGCCCATCTGGTCGGAGCGGTGCATCGTCTGAACCTTCTCGGCGGTCGGCCAGATCAGGTGGGCCACCACCTCTTCCGCCGAGCATCCGCTGGCGAAGGTCTCGGCCACGATCTCACGGGCGGCGGGGCGGTCGCCGCTGATCAAGGCGGTGAGGAATCGTTCGAGCAGGGCGTTGCTTCGAGAGGCCATCGGGTCGTCTCCAAAACGTGGGCCTTAAACGGAGCGGCTTCCAGCACGGCTCCCGGCTTCGTTCATCGGGACACAGCCCGCACGTCTTGACCAGCCCGCACAACCCGCACGCCCAACGTCCGCGTAGTTCAACGCCCATCACCGAACGCCCGCGCCCGCGGGCGCAACCCTGCGCAACCCACGCCGATAATGGGCCGGCGCACCCCGCGGGATGGGCGTAAGCTAATTGCCGAGGGTTCGCGCTGGCCTCCGCACGCGAAGGTCCAATACGCCGGGCCCGCCGCAGACCGGCCCGAGGGCCGTTTAGGCCTATCGGCCCCACCCCAAACGGAGCCCGTCTCATGCGATCCAAACCACGCCGGCAGGGGGGCGCCCGACGGGCCCGATTCACGACCGCCTCCGCCTGGACCGGCCTCCTAACCGGCTTCCTGCTCGCCGGCGCCGCCGGCTGCGGCGTCTTCAAGCCCTCGCCCGAGGAGCTCCAGGCCATGGGCGACGCCCAGGCCCCCCAACTCGTCGAGCAGTTCGGCGGATACCTCAACAACCCCAGCGTCGTGACCTACGTCGAAGACCGCGGCCAAGAGCTCGCCTCGGTCTCCGGCGCCGTCGGTCAGGTCTGGACCTTCCACGTGCTCGACAGCGACGTCGTCAACGCCTTCGCCTTGCCCGGCGGCCACATCTTCATCACCCGCGGCATGATGATCCGCCTGTCGAACGAAGCCGAGCTTATGGGCGTGCTCGGCCACGAGATCGGACACGTCATGGCCGAGCACTCCGCCGAACGCCTCGACAAGGCCATGTCGGCCCAGGTCGGCTTGGGCGTCGGTTCGATCTTGCTCGACGAGATGGGCCTCGGCCAAGAGATCGGCATCGGCTCCACCGCCGCCGAGACCGCCGCCATGAACGACCTCATCCTCAAGGCCGCCGAGGTCGCCACCGACGTCGCCCTGCTCGCCTACAGCCGGGAAGACGAGATGGAGTCCGACAAGCTCGGCGTCCAGTACATGGCCACCCTCGGCTATAACCCCACCGGCCAGATCGGCGTCATGCGCGTCCTCGCCGACATGGGCGCCGGCGGCGACGACCCCGAGTTCCTCAAGACCCACCCCGACCCCGGCACCCGCATCGACGAGCTCAACGACTTCATCGCCGCCAACTACCCCGACTACCGCGACCCCGCCCGCTACCGCTTCAACCAGCAGCGGTACGAAGAACGCGCGCTCGCCCCCTTGGCCGCCGGCCAGTTCGGCGGCCTCACCGCCCCCGACGCCGTGCCCTCGATCGCCCTGGCCGACTTCGCCCGCGCCTCGGCCTGGCGCGTCGCCAACGGCGACCACCGGCGACGCCCGTGACCGAGCCCGCCAGCGACCCGCCCGCCAACGCGCCGCCCACCGGGTGGTCCGACCGCGCGCTCCAAGCCGGCGACAACCCGCACCAGCAGGCCGACAAGGCCCGCCGCGTCTGCGAGATGTTCTCCGCCATCGCCGGCAGCTACGACCGCAACAACCGCCTCCACTCGCTCGGCGTCGACGTCCTCTGGCGCCGCAAAACCGTCGCCATGGCCCAGCTACGACCCGGCGAGCAGGTCGTCGACGTCGCCTGCGGCACCGGCGACCTATCCCGCGCCTTCGCCAAGGCCGGCGCCGGCGCCGTCGCGGGCGTCGACTTCGCCGGGCCCATGCTCCAGGTCGCCCACCGCAAGCCGATGCGCTCCGCCGCCAAACCCGCCTACGCCCTGGGCGACGCCATGCGCCTGCCCATCGCCACGGCGTCGGCCGACGTCGTCAGCATCGCCTTCGGCATCCGCAACGTCGTCGACTGGCAAGCCGCGATACGCGAGTTCCGCCGCGTCCTGCGCCCGGGCGGCCGCTTGGTCATCCTCGAGTTCGACCGCGTGCGCATCCCCGTGCTCGGGCCGCTGTACCGTTTGTATACCGAGCGCGTCATGCCCCGCACCGCCGGCTGGCTCGCCCGCGACGGCGTCGGCGCCTACCGCTACCTGCCCCGCAGCGTCGCGACCTTCGTCACCGGCCAGCAGCTCGCCGAGGGCATGGCCCAAGCCGGCTTCCAAGACGTCGTCACCAAGCCGCTCGCCCTGGGCGCCGCCGCCATCCACCGCGGCCGCGTCGGGCCCGCCGGGTAAACTCAACCCATGCGCAACGCACTCGGCGCCCTCACGCTCACCCCGCTGGTCTGGCTCGGCGCCTGCGTCGGACCCCCGCGCGACGCCGACGGCCAGATCGAAGGCATCACCGCCCAGCGCTACCCCCTCGAGCTCGTCCTCGAACGCGCCCGCCAAATCCCCATCGGCACTTCCAGAGCCCGCGTCATGGCCGCGCTCGGGTCGCCGGCGTACGACGAGTTCGAGTACTGGCGCTACGTCGACAATCGCCCCGGCGTCGTCGCCCCCACCAAGGAAGTCCACGTCTACTTCGAGCGCGGCGTCTACACCGGCTACGAGGTCCGCCCGGTCGTCCTCGGCTTGCCCTGGTGATCCACACGGCCACGCGCCCGCCGCCTTCCCTACGATGACCCCGTGGACGACACGGTCACCATCGACTTCAACAAGCCCCTGCCGCTGTTTCCCCTGCAGCGGTGCGTTTTGCTGCCCCACGCCGCCGTCCCGCTCCACATCTTCGAAGACCGCTACCGGGCCATGACCCGCGACGCGCTCGACTCGCACGGCCTCATCGCGATGGCCGTTTACGACCCCGAGCCCGACGAACTCGAAGAAATCGGCCCACCGGAAGACGCCCCGCCCCTGCTCCCCGCCGTCTGCGTCGGTTACATCTCACGCCACGACCGGCTCGACGACGGCCGGTACCAACTCATCCTCCAGGGACTCACCCGGGCCACCATCCGCGAAGAGGTGCAGCCCGACGACGGCGGCTACCGCAAGGCCATGCTCGAACCCCGCGTCGATAGCGAGGCCCACGAGATCGACTTCGAACGCCCTCGGGCCGTGCTCGACGGCCTGCTCGCCGACCCGCTGCTCAACTCCCTCGCCTCGGTCAAGGCCACCGAGGCCTGGCGCGAGCACGCCATGCCCACCGCCATGCTCGTCGACCTCGCGTCGCTCATGGTGCTCCAAGACGACCAAGAGCGGTATGCCATGCTCGCCGACGACGACCCCCTCGCACGCACCCAACGCCTGATCTTCCAGCTCCAGGGCCTGAAGAAGACGCTGGAGATCGCCAACAAGTTCGGCCGGGGCCAGAGCGACGAGGGCCTGCCGCTCAACTAGCCGCCGGCTACACTCGCCCCATGGCGACGGACCGCCCCGAAACCGCCCCCGAAGACCGCGTCGACCCCCTCGACCCGGCCCTGTCGTTCATCCCCGACGACCTCCCGGCGTCCGCGGAAGACCCCCAGCCCGAACCCTCGTCCGAGGACCTAGCCGAGGCCTTCGCGCCCTCCGAAAGCCACGCTCCCCACGACGTCGAGGCCATGCCCGACTTCGCGGGAGTGTCCGGGAGCGCTTCCGGGGGCATTCCCGGGGAAGATTCCGGGGGCGATTCCGGGGGCGACTCCGGGGGTGACCCGCTCCTCGAAGGCCTCACCGAGCCCCAACGGCAGGCCGTGACCCACCACACCGGCGCCGCGCTCGTCCTCGCCGGCCCCGGTTCCGGCAAGACGCGCGTCATCACCCGCCGCGTCGCCCACCTCGTGCTCCGCCGCGGCGTCGCCCCCTGGAACGTCCTGGCGATCACCTTCACCAACAAGGCCGCCGGCGAGATGCGCGAGCGCGTCCGCGCCTTCCTCTCCGAACGCCAGGCCCGCGCCGCGACCATCTCCACCTTCCACGCGCTCTGCGCACGGCTGATCCGCCAGTACGCCGAACACCTCGGCCTGCCGCCGGGCTATTCGATCTACGACACCGCCGACCAGAAGCGCGCCGTCAAGCAGGCCCTCGACGACCTCGAGATCAACAGCAAAAACTTCCCACCCGCCTCCATGCTCGCGGCCATCTCCGACGCCAAGAACAAGCTCATCGACGCCGAGGCCTTCGCCGAGTCCGTCTCCGACTTCTACCAGCGGACCGTCGCCAAGGTTTACAAGCGCTACGCCAAGATCCTCGCCCGCAACCAAGCCCTCGACTTCGACGACCTCCTGCTCCAAGTCAACCTGCTGTTGCGCAGACACCCCGACGTCGCCCAGGAGCTGCGCGAGCGCTTCCAGTACGTCCTGATCGACGAATACCAAGACACCAACCACGCCCAGTTCATGCTCGCCTCGTCGCTCGGCGGGCACGGCAACGTTATGGCCGTCGGCGACCCCGACCAATCCATCTACGGCTGGCGCGGCGCCGACATCGCCAACATCCTCGACTTCGAGACCCACTATCCCAACGGCCAGCTCATCCGCCTCGAGCAGAACTACCGCAGCACCCAATCCATCCTCGCCGTCGCCGACTCGCTGATTAAGCACAACTCCGGCCGGAAGCACAAAGCCCTCTGGACCGACAACCCCGGCGGCGAGCCCGCCCGCGTCC
>JBCCXV010000115.1:0-7629 GCA_039191195.1 Planctomycetota bacterium | reverse complement strand
TGGACGCCGAGGTGGTCCGGCGGGTAGCGCATTGGCGGTCGGCCGCGGCCAAGCCGGGCCAGCTCAAACGCGTCCGGCGGCGGTCGTATGTCCGACACGTCTTGCTCGCCGCTGCGCAGTACGGCTACCCGGCCACGCGCGTCGTCGCCGACGGCCAAGACCTCGGCGAAGCCGCACAGGTGCTCGTGTTCAACGTGCCCGAGTACGGCGGGGGCCTGCGCTTCGCCCCGGAGGCCGACCCGACCGACGGCCGTTTCGACTACGTGCTCCTGCGCAAGCCGGGGCTCCTGCCGGCGCTGTCGTACGTCGGTTCGGTCGTGTTCGGACGGCACGCCAAGCGCGTGGATGTCGCCGTGGGCCGCGCGGGCCGGATCGAGTTGCTCCCCTCCGACCCGCAGCACCCCGCGCCGGTGGAGGTCGACGGCGACCTCGCGGGCCTCGCGCCGGCGACGATCGACGTCGAGCCCGGTCGGCTCCGGCTGCTGGGCGCCCGCCAACCCAACTTGGCCCGGGGTTAAGCCGTGGCCGCGACCCTGGCTCGCGCGGGATGGTTCGTCGCGCTGGTCTTGGCGTGCGGCTGGGCCGGCGCCCGGATCGACCCGCCTTGGCCGGTCACGAGCCGCGCATCGCAAACGCTGGACTCGGCGGCGTACGTCTGGCACGAGCGGTGGCCCGAAGACTTGGCCGCACAGGCCGCCGCCTTCGACGGCGCCTTGTGGATCAAAGCTGGCGAGCTGAGACGCGCTGCGCACGGGTGGGACGCAAGCCCGGTTGCGCCGGATTGGGAAGCTCTCCAAAACGCCATCCAATCGCATCGGGCAGGGCAGCCGCGCCAGGTTGTTCTGGTGATCCGGGTCGACGAGCGGGGCGGGCCGCTGGAAACGCCGGGCGAACTCGCCGAGCATGTGGCCCAGCAGTGGCGGCTCGCCCGCGCGTCCGCGGAAGCCGTGGGGGCTTCTTCTTTGGATGTCGTGGGGTTGCAGGTCGACTTCGACTGCCCCAGCCGTCGACTGAAGGGCTACGCGTGCGAGCTTGTGCGGCTGCGCGGATCGCTGGGTGCGGGCGTAAGGATGAGCATCACGGCCTTGCCGGCCTGGCTCGACCGCCCGGGCTTTGCCGCGGTGACCCGCGCCTGCGACGCCTTCGTGCTTCAGGTGCACGCGCTGCGCCCGCCGACGGCGATCGACGCCATCCCGCCGCTGGTCGATCCGGAGCGCGCTGGCCGGTGGGTTGAGCGAGCCGCGCGCTACGGCCGGCCGTTCACCGTGTCGCTGCCGACCTACTCGGTGCGCCTGCGTTTCGACGCCCAGGGGTCGTTTGTGTCGCGTGCCCGGTTGCAAGAAAGGCCCGACCCTTCGTTCCAAGCCGGCGAGCGCGCAGTCGTGCTCGAGCCCGACGCCGCGAGCTTGGCGGGGCTGATCCTCCAGTGGCGCGACGACCGGCCGAGCGGGATGACCGGCGTCGCTTGGTTTCGGATCCCCGAGCCGGGCGCCGAGCTCGCCTGGCCGGTGGAAACGCTGCTCGCCGTCGCCGACGGCCGCGAGCCCGTCCGCCAAGTGGAACTCGAGGTGCGAACGCCTCGGGCCGGGTTGCTCGAGGTCGTCGCCGTGAACCGCGGCGAAACGCGCGAGCCGGTGGGCGCGTCGATCTCGTTGAACGGTCTGTCGCCCGAAGCCTTGCACGGCCGGGCCGGGGTGTTCCGCGACTCGCCCGTCGGTTGGGATTGGCGGGCCGTTGGGGATGCGCTCGTGCTCATTCCCGGCGAATCGGTCGCGCTGACCCTTGGCCCGGGCGGCGAGCGTGTCATGATGTGGGTGTCCGCCCCGGAGGGGGTCGGGCTCGCCTCGCCGACAGGGCCGTCGGCAGACTGGGGCGCATCGGGGTCTTCGAGCCAGCGGAAGGAGCCGTGGCGTGGGCCGACTGAATCTGGGATCGGAAGCGCCTCGCCGTAGCGGACGCCGTGCGTGCGCGGCCGTGCTCTCGGCTTGCACTGCGTGTTTGATGGCGGCGGCGACCGCCTGGGCCTGCGGGGGCGGCTGGGCCTGGTCGGGCTGGCTCGCGCGCGGGCTCGACGTGGTCACCGCGCCGCCGGGCGTGTCGCCCAAGGGGCCCGGGGGAGGCTCGCTGTCCGCGGCGGAGCTGCTTGGCGAGCCCGAGCGCGAAGCGCAGCCTTGGCATCGCGCGGCCGACGCGACCGCCGACGCCGATGTCGCCGAACTGGCCGCGCGCTTAGCCGAACTGGGCGCCCCCCCGCATCAGGTGGCTCAGCACGTCGCGGCTTACACGGCGTTCCGCCAGGCGCTGCGCAATGCGCCCATGCCCCGCGCCACCGGGCGACAGCCGGCCTTGCAGCAGCCGCAACGGCTAGGCGAGGCTCCGCAGCCGCTCGCCGGCCTGCCCGCCGAGTTCGACCGCTACGCCCGGGGCGCTTCGGCGTACCGCTTCGGCCAGGTTGAAGAGGCCCGTGCCCACTGGAGGGCCGTGCTCGAGTTGCCGGCGCCGGAGCGTCGCCTGCGATCGGTCTGGGCGGCGTACATGCTCGGGCGCAGCTGGATGGGGATCGACCCCGAGCGGGCCGAACGGCGCCTGATCCAGGCGACGGAGCTGGCCGAGGCGGGCTACGCCGACGCGCTATCGCTCTCGGCCGAGGCCTGGGGCTGGCGGGGCCGGCTGGCGATGGACCGCGGCGACTGGCCGGCGGCGCTCGAGGCCTACCGCCGGCAATGGCGGGGCGGCGGGGCGGCCCGGGCGTCGCTGATCGCCTTAGCTCACGAGGTGCTCGCGCTCGACGGCGCCCAAATGGCGGCCGCGGCGGGGGACCCGGGCCTCCGCCGATTGGTGACGCGCGTAGTCGCGGTCGACGCGCCCTGGTGGTGGGAGCTGCCGACCGCGGCGTCGAGCCAGTGGCTCGCGGCGCTGGAGCAGGTCGAGGCCGTCGATCCCGACGGCGCCGGGGTCGCGGCCGCGGCGGCGTACCGGGCGGGGCATCTGGACCTCGCCGAGCGCTGGGCCGAGCGGGCCGGGCCCGGGTCGGCGCTGGCGCGGTGGACCCTCGGCAAGCTGGCGGTCCGCCGAGGCGATCGGGAGGACGGCCTCGCCCACCTTCGGGCCGCCGCGGCTTTGGTCGAGCCGTGGGAAGAAGGGCGCGTCGGCTACTGGCCACGCCCGGGTGCGCTGCGGAGCCCTTCGATCCTCGGCGAGGCCGGCGTACTCGAAACCTCTCGCGGCCGGTTCGTCGAAGCGCTGGGGCTCTTTGTCGATGCCGGACTGGATCAAGACGCGGCGTACCTCGCTGAGATGGTCCTGCCGGTCGAACAGGTCGTGGGATTCTGCGAGGCCCGGCGGGAAGCGCGGCGGGGCGGTCGGGCCCAAGACGGCGAGGCCCGGCTCGAGGGCGTGCTCGCCCGGAGGTTGGCCCGGCTGAATCTCCACGACGAGGCCTTGGCCTGGTTCCCCCCGTCGACCGCCGAGCGGTACGCCGAGCTGGTCGACTGGCTCGCCGCGGGCGACGACACCGCGCTGCCCCCGCCTCGGCGGGCCGATGCGCTCTGGAACGCGGCCCGGAAGACCTTCTTCGAGGGCCCCGTCTTCTACGGCGTATCCAGCGAGCGCCTGCCGCATGTCGAGAAGCGTTACCTCGTGTCCCGGGGCGTGTCGTGGCAGCGGGCGGCTCTCGCCGAGCGCGACCCGGCGCAGGTCCACCCCGCCGAGGCGGCCACGCTCTGGCCCCTGGCCCAAGGTCGGGTCGCGGCCGGGCCTCGTCCTCCGGCGCCGGGCTGGGACCGCACGTTCCCCTACCTCGCGGCCGAGCGGGCCTGGAAGGCGACGCTGCTGATGCCTAACAATGACCCGGAGACCGCCCGGCGGCTGTGCCTGGCGGGGACCTGGATCAAGGTGATGGACCCGCCCGCCGCGGACGCCTTCTACAAGGCCCTGGTCCGCCGATGCAGCGCAACCACGCTGGGGGCCGAGGCCGACCGGAAACGGTGGTTCCCCCGGCTGAGCGACGACCCGGACTACGCGGTGAAGTGAGTGTTGTGTTAGACGTGAGAATTGTGCGAAGCCGGCCCGGCTACGGTTCTGGGACCTCGCCACGGCGATTCAAGGACGGCCTAGGCCGAGTTGCGAACGCGGGATTGGGTGTATACGATGCTGGGTTCGCGGCGAAGGTGCGCGTGACCATCGATCGGCCGAGCCCCACAACCAGTCCTTCCTGATCCCCAGGCCCCCGTCGGCGGGCCGCATGCATCAGGCTGAATCCATCGTTCGAGGAACTCGATGCGGTTGAAATCGATCCGTAACTTTGCGAAGCGCGGAGACGCGCTCCCCGTCCCCAACCTTGTAGATGTCCAAGAACGCGCTTATCGGCGGTTCATGCAGCTGGACAAGCCTTTCGACGGCCGAGACCCCGAGGTCGGCCTCGAGGCCCTGCTGCGCGAGGTCTACCCCATCGAGTCCTACGACGGCACGATGCGGGTCGAGTACCTCTACTACAAGCTCGACGAGCCCCGCTACACCCCCGACGAGTGCCGGGAGCTCCGGCTGACCTACGGCATGCCGTTCCGCATCGGCGTTCGCCTGGTCCGCGACGACCACCCGAACATCGTCGAGGAAGAGATCTACCTCGGCGAGATCCCCGTGCTCATGGGCGGGGGCGAGTACATCGTCAACGGCGCCGAGCGCGTGATCGTGAACCAGCTTCACCGCTCGCCGGGCGTCGACTTCTCGATCGCCTCGGCCGAAGGCGACCGCCCGCTGCACTCGGCCCGCATCATCCCCGAGCGCGGCTCGTGGATCGAGCTGGAGGTGTCCAAGAAGGACGTCCTCCAGATGCGGATCGACCAGAGCACCAAGATCCCCGCCACGACGTTCCTGCGGGCGCTCGACGAGAACTACGCCAGCACCGACACGCTGATCCGCACCTTCTACTCGGTCGAGACGGTCAAGACCGCCGACCTCAAGGCCGAGCACGTGGCCGCCGCGCCGATCGTCGACACCGACACCGGCGAAGAGCTGGTCTCGGTCTGCGCTCCCATCGGCGAGAAGCTCGAAGAGGTGATGGGCTCGCCGCTCAAGAGCGTCGACGTGATCGCCAACACCTCGGAGATGCTGATCCTCAACACGATCGCCGAGGAGAAGCAAGCCCACCTGCCCGAGGGCCTCGAAGTGTCCGAGCACGAGGCCGCGCTGCTGGCTCTCTACGCCCGGCTGCGCCCCGGCAACCCGCCTCAGGTCGACAAGGCCCGCCAACTCTTCGACGAGAAGTTCTTCGACGAGAACCGTTACCGCCTGGGCAAGGTCGGGCGCTTCCGCATCAACCGGAAGTTCGACCTGGGCGTGCCCGAAGACGTGATGAGCCTCCGGGCCGACGACTTCCTGAAGGTCGTCAGCTACATCCTCGACCTGCGCAGCAACCGCAACAAGGCCCACGTGGACGACATCGACCACCTGGGCAACCGCCGGCTGCGCACGATGGATGAGCTGGCCGTCGAAGAGCTCCGCAAGGGCTTCCTCAAGCTCCGGCGGACCGTCCAAGAGCGCATGAGCGTGAAGGACCCCGACGAGCTGTCGAAGATCGCCGATCTGGTCAACTCTAAGAGCATCAGCAGCGCGATCGACCACTTCTTCGGCCGAAGCGAGCTTTCGCAGGTCGTTGAGCAGACCAACCCGCTCTCGCAGCTGACCCACGAGCGCCGCCTGTCGGCCCTGGGCCCCGGCGGGCTCAACCGCAAGCGGGCCGGCTTCGAGGTGCGCGACGTGCACATCTCCCACTACGGCCGGGTGTGCCCCATCGAGACGCCCGAAGGCACCAACATCGGCCTGATCGTCTCGCTGGGCATCTACACCGAGGTCGATGAGTACGGCTTCTTGCTCACGCCCTACCGCGAGGTGAAAGACGGCAAGCTCTCGGGCGAAGTCGTCCGCCTCCGCGCCGACGAGGAGATGAAGATCACCCTCGGCCCCACCGACGTGCTGCAAGACGACGGCACGCTCAAGAAGGGCCCGGTGCTCGCCCGCGTCGACGGCGACCTGTCGCAGGTCGATTCGTCCCAGGTCGAGTACATCGACATCAGCCCCAAGCAGATCGTCGGCGTCTCGGCGGCCATGATCCCGTTCCTCGAGCACGACGACGCGAACCGAGCCCTCATGGGCTCCAACATGCAGCGCCAAGCCGTACCCCTGCTCCGGGCCGAGCCGACGTATGTGGCGACCGGCATGGAGAAGGAAGCGCCCAAGTACTCGGGCATGGTCGTCCGGGCCCGCAGCGGCGGCGTGGTCACCTACGTCGACGCCAAGCAGATCGTCATCGACAACGCCGACGAGTACGAGCTCCGCAAGTTCGTCGGCACCGGCAACCACACCTGCCTGAACCAGAAGCCGATCGTGAGCCTCGGCCAGAAGGTCGCCAAGGACCAGATCATCGCCGACGGCCCCTCGACCTGCGAGGGCGAGCTGTCGCTCGGCAAGAGCGTGCTGGTGGGCTTCAACACCTTCGACGGCTACAACTTTGAAGACGCCATCGTCATCTCCGAACGCCTGGTGAAGGACGACGTGTTCACGTCGATCCACGTTGAGGAGTTCGACGTCGAGATCCGCGAGACCAAGCTCGGCAAGGAAGAGTTCACCCGCGACATCCCCAACGTCTCGGAGAAGATGCTCGGCCAGCTCGACGAGCACGGCATCATCCGGCTGGGCGCCTACGTGAAGCCCGGCGACATCCTGGTCGGCAAGGTTTCGCCCAAGAGCAAGTCCGAGCTGACCCCGGAAGAGAAGCTGCTGCACGCCATCTTCGGCCGTGCGGGTGAAGACGTGAAGAACGACTCGCTCGAGGTGCCGGCCGGCACCGAAGGCGTGGTGGTCGGCGCCAAGCGGTTCAGCCGCCGCATGCACCTCGACGACGAGCAGAAGAAGCGTCTGCGTCGCGAGATGCGCGAGTACGAGCAGGAGATGGACGTGCGGACGGTTGAGCTGTTCCGCCAGTTCGTCTCGGCCGTGGTCGAGTACACCGGCTCGCCGATCGTCGACCCGTCGACGCGTCAGCAGGTCGGCGCCAGCGACATCACCGAGGTCGTACTCGAGCAGATCGAGTCGTTCGACCTCAAGTGGGTCAAGGGCTCGAAGGACGTGAAGGAGCAGGCCCAGACGCTGTACGAGCAGTTCTGGCCCCGCATCGACGCCGTCCGCAAGGAGAAGCAGCGCAAGCTCGCCCACATGAAGCGCGGCGACGAGCTCGCCTCGGGCGTGCTGGAGATGGTCAAGGTCTACCTGGCCAACAAGCGTCCGCTGTCGGTGGGCGACAAGATGGCCGGCCGCCACGGCAACAAGGGCGTGATCGCCCGGATCGTGCCCGTGGAAGACATGCCGTACCTCGAAGACGGGACCCCGGTCGACATCCTGCTCAACCCGCTGGGCGTGCCTTCGCGCATGAACGTCGGGCAGATCCTCGAGACGCACCTCGGCTGGGCGTGCCAGGTCCTGGGCTTCCAGGCCGTGACGCCCGTGTTCGACGGCGCCACCGAGCAAGAAGTCCACGACGCCATCGACGAGGCCAACGACTACGTCGCCAAGCGCCTGGATGAAACCAAGGGCGCCCACGAACCCGACGAACTCCTGGCCCGCATGCCCCAC
>JBCCXV010000114.1:0-7769 GCA_039191195.1 Planctomycetota bacterium | reverse complement strand
GTACCCCAAGCTTGTGCGGCTGTCGTACGGCAAGACCAAACCCTCAAACCCCATCCCCAGCGCAAACGCTTCTACCGCGAACACCGCGATCGGTTCGCGACGCTCTACCCCGCGCTGCGCGGCTACTTCGACGGCGTCGCCCACTGACAGTGGGCGCAAGCCGCGCGACTCCGCGACGGCGCCCCCACGTCCACCGCGCGCGTCAGGTCCCGCCCTTACGTCAACACCGCCAACCGAGGCCGGCCGTCACGCGTCGGCGCCGGCGAGCCGGGCCACCAGGCGCGGCTGCAGGTCGCCGGGCACGGGCTCGAATCCCGCGGCCTCCATGGTGAAGGCGCCCTGCCCGCTGGTGACGCTCTTGATCTGGCTGGCGTAGCTGCCGAGCTCGGCGAGCGGCGCCGTGGCCCGGATCGTCGCCATCCCGCCGGGCAGCATGTCGGCGCCGTGGATCCGGGCGCGCTTGCCGGCCAGGTCGCCGGTGATATCGCCCATGCTGGCCTCGGGGCAGGTGACCTCGATGTCGGCCATGGGCTCGAGCACGACGGGGCGAGCCTTCTCAAACGCTTCGAGGAACGCGCGCTTGCCGGCCTCGATGAAGGCGACCTCTTTGCTGTCGACCGGGTGGTGCTTGCCGTCGTACACCTCGACCCGCACGTCTTGGATCGGGCTGCCGGTCAAGGGCCCGGCCTGCATCGCGTGGCGGACGCCCTTCTCGATCGCCGGCAGGAACTGATGCGGGATCGCCCCGCCCACGATCTTGTCCACGAACACAAAGCCCTCGCCCCGGCCGAGCGGCGCGACCCGCAGGTGCACCTCGCCGAACTGGCCGGCGCCGCCGGTCTGCTTCTTGTGACGGTGATGCCCTTCGGCCTTGCCGAGGAGGGTCTCGCGGTACGCGATCTTGGGCTCGTGCGACTCGACGTACAGCCCGAACCGGTCTTGGAGCTGCTCGAGCACCACACGCAGGTGCAGCTCGCCCAGGCCGTGGATCACCGTCTCGTGCGTCACGGCGTCGTGGGTCACGCGGAAACACGGGTCTTCTTCCTGCAGCTTGTGCAACGCGTCGGCGAGCTTGGTCTCGTCGCCACGCTTGGGCGTGCTGATCGCCAAACCGACCAGCGGCGCGGGGAAGTCGAGCGGGCGCAGGTGCAGTGCATCCTCGTCGTGGTGCTCGTGCAACACGCAGTCGAAGTGGATGGCGTCCTGCTTGGCCACGGCGCAGAGGTCGCCGGGCAGGGCCTTATCGACCTCGACGTGCTCCTTGCCCTGGAGCTTGAACAGGTGCCCGACGCGGAAGGGCTTCTTGCTCTCGCCGTTCTTCGGGTCGCCGATGAACAGCTGGCTGTCCTTGGTGAGCGTACCCTGGTGGACGCGCATCACGCAGAGCTTGCCGACGAAGGGGTCGATGGTGACGTGGAACACGTGCGCCAAGGCGTGGTCTTCGGCTTGGTGCGTCGCGTGGAACTCGTGCTCGGCGTCCGCGCCCTTGAGAAAGGCCCGAGGGTTACCCTCGGTCGGGCTGGGCGCCAGCCGGCAGATCACCTCAAGCAGCTCCTGCACGCCGACGTCCCCGGCCCCGTGCGAGGGCGCGGCGCTGGCGAAGCAAATCGGCATGAGGTGGCCGCTGCGCAGCGCGGTCTCGAAGGCGTCGTGCAACGGCTGCTTGCCGACCTCGGCGCCGTCGAGGTAAGCCAGCGCTAGCTCTTCGTCGACCTCGACCACCTGATCGATGATCTGGGTGTGCAGGTCTTCGACCGAGCCGAGGTCGGATTGGCCATGCGGGTTGAAGAAGCAGTCGATGACCTTCCGCCCGTTGTCCGCCGGGGCGTTCAGGGGCAGGCAGGCGGCGCCGAAGGTGTCGCGCAGCTGCCCGACGAGCGCGGCCACGGCGGCCGGGCCGTCGCCCTGGGCGTACAACTGGTCGATCTTGTTGACGACCAGGATGCAGGGCTGGCGCCGCTCGGCGGCGCGGGCGATCACCCGGCGCGTCATGGGCTGAATCCCGGCGCCGGCGCTGAGCACCACCAGCACGGCCTCGACCGCGGGCAGTGCACTAAAAGCTTGGCCCAAGAAGTCGCCCATGCCCGGCGTGTCGATGAGGTTGATGTGCCTGAGGTGCGCACTGCCGGGCGGACAATAATCGCCGTGCACCACGGCGGCGTGGAGCGAGTGCCCGTGGGCCTTCTCTTCCTCCATAAAGTCGCTGACGGTGCTGCCGGATTCGACCCGTCCAGGCTGACCGAGGGCGCCCATGCGCGTGAGCAATGCCTCGGTCAGGCTGGTCTTGCCGGAACCTGCGTGGCCCGCCAGCGCGAGGTTGCGGATATCCGTTGTGGTGTAAGAGCCGTGGACAGCAGCCATGCTCGTTGCTCCTTTCTGCGGCGCGCCGCATGAGGGACAAGGGGGCCGCGCAGCGCCACGTTGGCGCGGGGCGCAACCCAAGAGCCGGGAGCACCGGCCCGGGGAGAAACACGGGAGACAGATCGGGGATCGGCGGACCGAGCCGTGGAAAGCAGCGCCAACGGTTCGGCGGGCCAAGTTGTCGAGTATCTCTGGCCAGAACGGCCGCGGATGCGATGCATGGCTAAGGCCTTTGCACCTCGATTCTACGGCCCCCAGCCCCGGGCTCCAACGACAAAGCCTCTTACCGCAGCAATTCCGGCGGACATGACAGCCCGGCCGGAGAGGCTTGCGGAATCCCCAACCCATCCCACCGGAGCAGGCGCCACGCACAGCGCCAGCGCGCGGTATCAAGCTCCGATGGATACCCCAACCGGCCAGGACAAGCTCGCACAAGCCCGCGCAACTTGCCGCGGCGACGCCCGCCTACCCGGCCTGTGTAAGCACGCCTACCCCTGGCGTGAGCTCGAGCGGCAAGCCCTCGACCGCGACGGCGCCGTCGCGATCGTCGGGTACGGGTCACTGCTCAACCCCGACTCGGCCCGGCGGACGATGCCCGACACCCCTACCGACGGCCACGAGCCCGTGATCGCCGTGGGCGCCCGCAGGGTGTTCGACTACGCCATGTCGCCGGCCGGCGCGAACCGTCACGGCCCCATCGAGCACCCGATGCAGCGCGCCGCCCTCAACACCGTATGGACGCGCGACCCGCAAGACGCGATCACCGGCCGACTGCTGCGCGTCTCGACCGCCGACCTCCCGGCGCTGCGCGAGCGGGAACGCGGCTACCACCTCGCCGGCGTCTTGTACGTGCCGTGGAACCACCCGCGCGCTACGCCCCGCGTGGGCTGCGTGTTGACGGCGGACGCCGAACCCGTGGACGGCGTCGTGCACACCGACGCGTCGCTGCTGCCGCACCAGCGATACACCGCCATCTGCTTGGAAGGCGCCAGGCGGGTCGACCCGGCGTTCGAGCACGCGTTTATCCAGACCACCTGGCTGGGCGACCGCGTGACGCCGTTGTCGGACTACCTCAACGGCATCCGCGACGGCCTGTCCGACGCATCCACACCGACCTGAGCCCGCGGCGCGGGTAGGCTGCGCCGCCCCGTTCAAGTCGCACCGCTACGCCTGCCCGCTTGTGCGTCAATCCCGCGCCGACACCCACGCGTAACGAAAGGTCCTGGATGTCCGCCAACCCCCGCGTCGCGCTCTGCATGGCGTGCCTGGCCAGCCTGAGCATCGCCTGTGCGAAGAACCCGCAACCCGACCTCGTTTCGGCCGCGCCACCCGCGCCCGCCACGGCGCCGAACGCGCTCATCGAAGAACCGCCCCCCGTCATCGCGCCGACCTCAGCCTCGCCGAGCGACGCTGGGCCGGTGAACCGTGCCGGAAAGCTCGAAAGCATCGCAGACGGCTCGGCGGACCTCACGCGCCTGCCCCCCGACTATTTGCACCAGCGTCTGCTCACGCGCGACGAAGCGCCCGACATCGCCGCGGCGTACGAGCGCGTGCTCGTGGGCGACACGCCGGCGGCGCGACAAGCGCTCATCCGAGCCATCGAGTTGGACTTCGTCCACCGCGCCGATACGTCTTCGCTCGACCTGCTCGGCCCGGGCCTGAGCGGGCGCCTGCAAGCCTTTGGCTGGCACGAACAGGACTACCCCGGCGGAGCCGAGGGACCGGGCGAGGACTTGGCTCACGTGCTCGCCGACGCGCTGGACATCGTCACGCCCGAGCGCCGGGCCAACCGGGCGCGTGTCGCGGTGATCCGCAAGGAAGAGGCCACCGACGCCATCTGGGCGTACATGCTCGCGCAGTGGGAGCCCGTCCCGGGCGAAACGCGCTTCAAGCTCAACCGGCACGCCGTGGCGGGATACCTGGCCATGCGCGAGGCCGCGGCGGCCGACGGCGTCGCGCTCAAGATCCTCTCGGGCCACCGCGACCCGGCCCGGGCTCGGGCGAACGCGGCCCGCGTCGGCAACAGCTTCGCCGTCGCGAGCTTCTCGTCGCACTCGCTGGGCCTGGCGATCGACTTCGAGCTCCCCCGCGCCGGCTCCGACGACCGGTTCCGCCTGACGACGCGGCCGATGGGCGCCGTCGTGGCGATGCGCCGCTCGCCGGTGCACAAGTGGCTGCACCTGCACGGCCACAAGTTCGGCTGGTACCCGTTCCAGCACGAGCCCTGGCACTGGGAGTACAACCCGCGCGGCTTCCGGGAGGTGTTCTTCGCCGACTTCCCCGACGGCCCGCCGCCACGCTGACGGCGCCAAGCGCATGGTGAGAGCCGTGCTGGCCGGCTAAGCTCCCGCTCGCACTCATGCGTCATGCGCGCCGCCCGGTCGGGCTCGGCGCCGCCGCAAAGACCGGAGAAACGCCATGCCCCGCTGCTTTCTGTACGCCTTGACCCTCGCTTTGGGCTGGTCCGCCGCCTGCACCGCCTCCGCCGACGCCGAGCCGACGCCGCGACAGGACCCCTTCGTCAAACGCGCCTTCAGCGCCACATCCGACGGCGAGTGGATCGGCCAGGCCATCTGCTACGGGCCCCACCGCGACGGCCAATCGCCCGGCGGCGAACAGCCGACCCGCGAACAGCTCCTCGAAGACCTCCAGATCATGAGCCGTCACTGGAAGATGCTGCGGATGTACGGCTCGCAGGGCGCCACGGAGATTGTGCTCGAGCTCATCCAGGAACACGAACTCGACATGAAAGTCGTCGTCGGCGCCTGGATCAGCACGGAGGTCTCCTACGACGAAGAGGGCAACGTCCTCGAGCACTTCCCCGACGAGGTCGCGGCAAACCGCGCCGAGGTGGCGACGGCCATCCGGCTGGCCAACGCGTACCCCGAGATCGTCGCGGCCGTGACCATCGGCAACGAAACGCAGGTCGAGTGGTCGGCCCACAAGGTCAAGGTCGACGTGCTCATTGAGTACATCCGGCAGACCCGGGCCGCGATCACGGCGCCGGTGAGTACGGCCGATGTCGCAACCTACTGGCGCAAGCCGCAGAGCCAGCCCCTGGCCGCCGAGCTCGACTTCATCATGACCCACATCTACGCCAAGTGGAACAAGCAGACGATCGACACGGCCATGGGTTGGACCCTCGAGCAGTACCACGCCGGCCTGGCCACGCACCCCGGCTACACGTTCGTCATCGGCGAGGCCGGCTGGGCCACCAACAAGCACACCGGCGGCATCGAGGGCCAGCAGATCCACGGCGTCGCGAGCGAGGCCAATCAGGTCCGCTTCCACCGCGACTTCACCGCCTGGACCGAGGCCGAGCAGATCGCCACCTTCTGGTTCCAGGCTTTCGATGAGAAATGGAAGGGCGCCGACAACCCCAACGGCGTCGAGAAGCACTGGGGCCTGTACTTCAGCGACCGCACGCCGAAGCAAGCCTTGCGTGACGCTACGCCCTGAGGACGGCCAGGCCGCGCCTAGGGTGTGCTCATGCCCAACGCGCCGGCTCCGCACACAAGCCCGCCTGGTAAAGGCTTTGCCCTCTGGATGTGGCGTTTGCGACCCGTCTTTGCGACCGGTGTGGCCGTCGCGCTGCCCGGCGCGGGGGCCGCGGCGCTCGCCTGGTACGCCGGCGAAGTGACCGGCTGGCTCGAAGCACAGCAAGTGCCCTTGGCCGCGGCCTGCGTGGTCTTCGCGGGAGCCCTGGTGTGCGGTGTGGCGTTGGTGCCGACGCACGCCGTCTCGCTCCTGGCGGGCTGGACCCTCGGCGGCGTGGGGGGCTCGGCCGTGGCCGTCGCGGCGGTGTCGCTGGGCGCTGCATGCGCCTACCCGTTAGGCCGTGCGCTGGCGGGGACCGCGCTGATGCGAGCGGCCCAGGCGAGCCCGCGCTGGCGGGGCGTCCACCACGTGCTGACCTCGGAGCGGCCCGGGCGCACGGCAGGGCTGGTGGCTTTGCTCCGACTGTCCCCATTGGCGCCGTTTGCCGGCACGAACGTGGCCTTGGCGGCGGTCGGGGTGCCGTTCCGGTGGTTCTTGGCGGGGTCGGTGGTCGGCCTGGCGCCGCGGGTGTGCGTGGTCGCTTTCGCCGGGGCCGGCATGGCGCAGCTGGACCTCAGCCGTACGGCCGACCGGGGCTGGCTGATCGCGGGCCTGATCGCGACGGTCGCGGCGCTGCTGCTGGTCGGGCGCATCGCCAGGCATGCGCTGCGGTCGTACACGCCAGACCCCGGTGCGCCGACCGGCTGAGGGGCGCTAGGCGGTATGGTTTGCGGCTCGACCGCCGCCGGAATCCACGATGACCGCCCCGCCGAACGACCCCGCATTGGCCCCGCCAGCCGACGAAGCGACGGCCCACGCCGAAACGGCCTTCGCCGACGCCTACGGGCGCGCCGCGACGGTGGTCGTCTCGGCCCCCGGACGGGTGAACCTCATCGGCGAGCACACCGACTACAACGACGGCTTCGTGCTGCCCATGGCCATCGACCGTAAGACGGTCATTGCCGCGGCGCCGCGCGACGACGGCCGGGTACGTGTCCGCTCGACCGGGGTCGACGGCGAACTGGACCTGAACCTTGGGCAACCCCTCACACGCGGCGAGCCGTCGTGGTCGAACTATGTGCGTGGGCCCTTGGCCTTGGCGGCGGAGCAAGGCTGGAACCCGCCCGGCTTCGACGCGATGTTGCACTCGACGGTGCCCGCCGGCGGCGGGCTCTCCAGCAGCGCTTCGTTGGAGGTCGCCACGCTGACCCTGATCGAAGCGCTCACCGGCCGGGCGATGGACCCGGTCGACCGCGCGCTGATCGCCCAGAAGGCCGAGCACGAGTTCGCCGGCGTGCCCTGCGGCATCATGGACCAGTTCGCCTCATCGCTCGGCCGGGCCGGCCACGCGCTGTGCATCGACTGCCGCGACCGCACGGCCCGGCACGTGCCGCTGGACGACCCCGGCGTCGCGGTGCTCATCATCAACTCCAACGTCAAGCACCAGCTCACCGGCGGCGAGTACGCCGAGCGCCGCGCCCAGTGCGAGGCCGCGGCCAAGGCCCTGGGCGTGCCCGCCCTGCGCGACGCAGGCGCCGCCATGCTCAAAGCAGCCCGGGGCGACCTCGACCCGGTGGTCTTCCAGCGGGCCCGCCACGTGATCGACGAGAACCAGCGCACGCTCGACTGCGTCCGGGCGCTGGGCGCGCGCGACTACCCCGCCGTGGGCGACCTGATGTTCGCCAGCCACGCCTCGCTGCGCGACGACTTCGCCGTCTCGACGCCCGAGCTCGACAAGCTGGTGGCGCTGGCCGAGGCCGAACGCGACGCCGGCGTCATCGGCTCGCGCATGACCGGCGGCGGCTTCGGCGGGTGCACCGTCACCCTCGCCCAACGCGACGCGATCGACGACCTCGCCGTCCGCATCGCCC
>JBCCXV010000113.1:0-7777 GCA_039191195.1 Planctomycetota bacterium | reverse complement strand
GGGTGGGGTGGCCGCGCCGTGTTGCCCCTGGGCTAAAACTTCCATCGCGCCCGGGGGGGGGCGCGCCCGGGGCCTCGCGCGAATCACGCGCGTTCAGACGGATGCACCCAGCCTGCATGACAAACAATCGCGGCATGCCCCGCTCGCTCACGCTCGCGGCTCGTATGAAAGTTTCCGCGCTGCTCATCACGGGCGAGACGACCGTACCGCCAGAGTCAAGCCCGTCGTTCTTCCCGCAGCGACTTGACGAGCGCCACGCAGGCCAGGATCAGCAGCACGGTGAAGGGCAGGGCGGTAGTGATCGAGGCGGCGCCGACGGCCTGGAGCCCGCCGGCGTAGAGCAGGGCGGCGGCGGCGAAGCCTTCTAAGCAAGCCCAGAACACGCGCGTGGTCACGGGCGGGTCGGGGTTCCCGCCGGTGGCGATGACGTCGATGACCAGCGAGGCGGAGTCGGAAGAGGTCACGAAAAACAGCACGACGCACGCGGTGGCCAGGCCCACGGCGATCATCGCGAGTGTGCGGGTCGGGAAGGCCTGCTCGAACATCGCGTAGACGGTGGTGTTGAGGGTGCTGAGGGTTTGCTCGCCGTCGCGGCTCACGGGCGTGGCCTGGTTGTACTGAACAGCAGTGAGGGGAAGGTTCTCGGTTTGGATAGAACGATCCAGGCCGCGGGCGGCCTGGCCGTCGGAGTCGAGCACGGCGATGTCGAAGGTGGGCAGCTCGGCTTGGGCGGCTTCGGGGCCTTGCTGGTCGATCTGTGCGAGGTGGTCTTCGTGGAGGGTGAGGGTGGCGCCGCCGAACGCGGCGAACCAGGCGAGGGTGACGGCGGTGGGGACGAGGATGACGCCGGCGAGGTATTGGCGGATGGTGCGTCCGCGGGAGATGCGCGCGAGGAACATGCCGACGAAGGGCGACCAGGCGATCCACCAGGCCCAGTTGAAGACGGTCCAGCCGTGGGTCCAGGCGGCTTCGGCGGGGGTGTTTCCGGTGCGGATTGAGGCGGCGGGCAGGAGGGCGAGGTAGTCGCCGGTCGTTTGGAGGGTGCTTGTGATCCAGGCGATCGCGCCGCCGGCGAAGACGAGGGCGAACATGAGGACGCCGGCGAGGACGATGTTGGCTTCGCTGAGCCTGCGGATGCCTTTGCCGAGGCCGAGTACGACGGAGATGGTGGCGAAGGCGGTGATGGCGGCGATGAGGTAGGTCTGGACGGTGGGGTGGACCGTGGCGCCGAAGAGGTAGGCGAGCCCGGCGTTGACTTGCTGTGCGCCGATGCCGAGGGACGCGGCCACGCCGGTGAAGGTGGCGAGGATGGCGAGGATGTCGATGGCGTCGCCGAGCCTTCCCCAGACGCGGTCGCCCAGGAGGGGGTGGAGCATGGCGCGGAAGCCGAGGGGGAGGTTCTTGCGGAAGGCGGCGAAGGCCATGGCGAGCCCGACGACGCCGTAGAGCGCCCAGGGGTGCAGGGCCCAGTGGTAGACGGTGGCGGCGAGGGCGAGGCGGCGGGTCTGGTCATCCATCCCGAAGCCGGGCGGGGGCTTGAGGTAGTGGGCGACGGGCTCGGCGACGCCCCAGACCATGAGTCCGGTGCCCATGCCGGCGGAGAAGAGCATGGCGAGCCAGGCGGGGGCGCCGAACTCGGGGGTTTCGTCGTCGCGGCCGAGCTTGACCTTGCCGTAGGGGGAGATGGCGAGTGCGACGGCGAAGAGGAGGATGAGGGTCATCACGCCGACGAACAGCCAGTCAAAGGTCTCGAACATGGCGCCGCGTAGTTCGACGGCTTGGGCTTGGATGTGGTCGGCGTCGAGAGTGAAGATTCCCGCGATCACCAGAACGATGAGGCCTGCCGAAATGGGGAAGACCACGGGGTGGACGGCGAAGCCTGGTGCGATCCTGCGGTTAGGCGTGGTGGGGCCGGTGGCGGGCGGTGGCGTTTTCATGCCGGGTCGTAGCCGTGGGTCCCGCCGGGGCGGCAGCGGAGGATGCGGCCGAGGCCTTTCCAGGCGCCGCGGTAGGGGCCGTACTTGGCGACGGCGTCGAGCATGTACTGGCTGCAGGTGGGGATGTGCCGGCAGGCGCCGCCCATGAAGGGTCCGAGCGTGGCGCGGTAGGCGAGCACGAGGATGAGGATGAGCCAGACGACGGGGGTGTCGATGACCTTGCGCAGCGGGCCGGGCTGGTACGGCCCCCCGGAAGCGCCCCCGGAAGCACCCCCGGAAGCACCCCCGGAATCTGCGCCCCCGGAAGTAGCCCCGCCTCCGGCGGTGTCGCCCGCCGATGGCGCGGTGTTTGGGGTTGTCGCGTGCGAGCAGGTCATGGCGCGTCTTCGCGGAGCCATCGCGCGGCGTCGAGGGCGTAGTAGGTGAAGACCAGGTCGGCGCCGGCGCGGACGATGCCGGTGAGCTGTTCGAGGGCGGCGGGCTTTTCTTCGAGGGCGCCGGCGGCGGCGGCGTGTTTGAGCATCGCGTATTCGCCGCTGACGTGGTACGCGGCGACGGGGCGGTCGGCGATCTCGGATACGCGGCGGATCACGTCGAGGTAGGGGCCGGCGGGTTTGACCATGACCCAGTCGGCGCCTTCGTCGAGGTCGAGCTCGACCTCGCGGATGGCTTCGCGGGCGTTGGCGGGGTCCATCTGATAGGTGCGTTTGTCGCTGGGGATGACGCGGCCGGTGTGGTTTTCGACGGGCGCCGAGTCGAGGGCCGAGCGGAACGGGCCGTAGAAGGCCGAGGCGTACTTGGCGGCGTAGGCGCCGATGGCGACGTGGGGGTAGTCGGCGTCGTCGAGGGCTTCGCGGATGGCGGCGACGCGGCCGTCCATCATGTCGGAGGGTGCGACGACGTCGGCGCCGGCCTCGGCGTGGGCGAGGGCCTGGTTGCAGAGTGCGTCGACGGTGGGGTCGTTGGCGACTTCGCCGGCGTCGGTGACGAGTCCGTCGTGGCCGTCGGCGTTGTAGGGGTCTAGCGCCACGTCGGTGATGACGACGAGTTCGGGGAGCTTGACCTTGAGCCTGCGGATGGCGCGGGGGATGAGTCCCTGGGGGTTCCAGGCCTCGGCGGCGTCGCGCGTCTTGAGCGACGGGTCGATCTTGGGGAATAGCGCGATGGCGGGCACGCCGAGTTTGAGGGCCTGTTCGGCGGCGCGGAGCAGGCCGTCGAGGCTGTAGCGGGTGACGCCGGGGAGGGCGGTTATGGGCTGGTCTTGATCGTCGTCGTGGAGGAAGACGGGCCAGACGAAGCGGTCGGGGGTGAGGCGCGTTTCGCGTGTCAGGGCGCGCAGGCCGGCGGTTTGGCGGAGTCGCCGCGGGCGCTGGGGGAGGTCGAGGGGGGAGGCGGTCACGCGCGGTTCCGGTTCAGAGGTATGGAGGCGGGCCCGCTGGCGTTAGGACGGCTTTCCGTAGACCTGGTCGGGGTCGAAGACGGGCTTGGCGATGGTGCGGAGCTTGGCGGGTGCGGCACCTTGTTTGACGGCGGCTTGGTCGACCTCGCGGTAGAAGCAGCTGACGAAGCCGTTGTGGCACGACGCGGGCTCTCCGCCGGCGGGCGGGCGGTCGACGGTGACGCGGCACATGAGGACGTCTTGGTCGCAGTCGGTGCGCAGGGCCTGGAGGCGCTGGATCGTGCCGGAGCTTTCGCCCTTAAGCCAGAGCTTGCCGCGGCTGCGTGACCAGTAGTGGACGTTGCCGGTGCGGAGGGTGTGCTCGAGGGCGGTGGCGTTCATGAAGGCGAACATGAGGACTTCGCCGGTGGCGTGGTCGACGGTGATGCAAGGGATCAGGCCGTCGGCGTCGAATTTGGGGGCGAAGGCGTGGCCGAGTTCGAGGGTGGCTTTGTCGGCGGGGCGGTCGGCCAAGAGCGTGTTAGTTGTGGTGGGGGCTTCGCACATGAGGAGGACCAAGATAGGCGTGGCGGCCGGGCGGCGCCGGTGGGCGGCGGGTAGGCTGCCGTCGTGGACTCGCGCATCGGACAAGCCCGGCTGGAGCGGCTGCGCGGCTGGCGGAACCGGCCGGAGCGGGCGACGGACCTGGGGTTCCTGGGGCCGATGTTTACGCGGGATGTCGCTCGCCCGTGGAAGACGCTGGGGCCGTTAGCGGAGGCGTGGTCGGACGTGCTGCCGGAGGAGCTCGTCGGGCGGACGCGGCTGGACGGGCTGAGCCGTGGGGTGCTTCGGGTGTCGGTGGCGGACAGTTCGACGGCGTACGCGGTGGACGTCGCCGTGCGGAGCGGCGCGCAGGCGGAACTGAGTCGGCGGTGCCCGCAGGCGAAGCTCCGTAAGGTTCGGATCGAGCAGGACGCGTCGGTCGGGGCGTCGGACGGGGCGTCGGACGGCTAGCATCGCCATCATGTGGCACGGCGGAGAGGCTTGGCCTCCTACGAGTCGTAGCGCGGAGCGCGGGCCGGGTCCGTTAGACCTGGTTGCGTGTTGGCCGTCGGGGGCGCGGTTGGGGGTGCTGCTTTCGGGGCGTCGTGACGCGCGGTGGTCGCGGTGGTCGGTGGTGGCCGAGCCATCGGCGGTGTGTGAAACGCCGGTGTTGGAGTCGCCGAGCGAGGGAGGCGGCCCTTTGGACTGGCTCGAGGGCAAGCGGGCGGAAGCTGGCGACGACTTGTTGCTGTGTGCGGTGAGTTACGACGCCGGGCGGAGCTTGGAGCGGGTCCCGGGCGTGGCGCCGGCGGACCGCGATTGGCCCGCGGTGTGGGTGGGTCGATGTTCGTCTTGGGCGGTGCACGACCGGTGGACGGGTCGTTGGACGCTGCACGGCGACGTTGCGGGTCGTGCGGTGCTGGCGGAGCGTCTTGGGGTCGCGGCGCGCGGGCTGGTCGAGGGGGCGGGGGTGTTTTCGGTGGGCGAGGCGTGCGCTTCCCCGGACGATGCGGGCCACGCGCGGGCCGTGGCGGAAGCGGTGGGTCGGATCGCGCGTGGGGAGATGTTCCAGGTGAATTTGGCCCGGCGGATCACGCGGCGGTTCGAGGGCGACCCGCGGGCGCTGTTTGTCGCGCTGGCCCGGGGCGCGTCGCCGTGGTTTGGGGCCTGGTTGGAGCTGGATGCGCCCGGGGCGCGTAGGCGGCGTGGGTTGGCGTCGGTCTCGCCGGAGTTGTTCTTGGATGCGACGGAGCTTCCGGGCGTGGTTTCGCGTCCGATGAAGGGCACGCGTGCGCGGGTGGGCGGCGGCGGGGGCTGGGCGCACGCCGCGGCGTTGCGCGACAGCGTGAAGGACCGGGCGGAGCTGGCGATGATCGTGGATCTGGTGCGGAATGACCTGGGGCGGGTGGCGCGGCACGGGACGGTTCGGGTGGAGGAGGCGCGGCGGATCGAGGCGCACCCGACGGTCTGGCAGGGGGTCGCGACGGTGTCGGCCGAGCTTCGGGGGGGGCTTGGGGGGGTGGATGCGCTGCGGGCGTCGTTGCCGCCGGGGTCGGTGATCGGGGCGCCGAAGGTGCAGGCGATGCGGGTGATCGACGAGTTGGAGCCGGCGCGTCGCGGCCCGTACTGCGGCGTGGTGGGCTGGATGCGGGGCGGGCGGTCGTCTTGGAGCGTGGCGATCCGGACGGCGGCGGTGGAGGTGGATCGCCGTGGCGTTGGGCGGGTCGATCAGTGGGTCGGGGGCGGGGTGGTGGCGGACTCGACGCCGGAACAGGAGTTGGAGGAGACCCGGGTGAAGGCGGCGGCGATCGACGCGGCGCTGCGTGAAGGCGGTTGCGGGGGTGCGGCGGAGGTGGGCGCCGGGGGGCGTGCTGGCGCGAGGCGGGATTCGGGGGGGCTGGGCGACGGGGTGCTTGACGCGGGCGCGCCGGCCGGCAAGGCTGTGCGGCTTGGGGGTGCGTAGCTCAATTGGATAGAGCAGCTGACTTCGGATCAGCAGGTTGCAGGTTCGAGTCCTGCCGTGCCCATGCGTCGATCTGTTTTTCGGTGGGGTTCGGCGGTGAGTGGGATGCTCAGCCATCCCGTGCTGCGCAGATGCCGTCAACGAGGTTCAGGCGCCCGCGGCGTGGCGCTGGGGTTGGTGTTGGCGCGTGGCCCGCAGCGGCGTTGGGTTGTCTTGGTGGTCGTGGCGTTGTCGGCGGCGGCGGGCTTGGCGCTTGTGGCCGTCGGCGGTGCGTGGGTTTGGGGGTGGCGGGGAGGGGGCGGGGTGTGATACAGTTACCGTAACGGTTCAGAGGGCCGGTCGGCCCGTTTTGGGGGGTGTCCTGGTTATGGCGTGCGGCGGTTCGCCGGTCGCGGCAGGAGGTTGGTATGAGCGCACCGTCAGACGCGGCGGGGTTGAGTCACCGGGTCCCGCTGGGGCAGAAGGTGGCGTTCGGCGTGGGGATGCTGGGGAACCAGATGTTCCCGGCGGCGCTTGGGATCTTCATGGTGGTGCTGGTGCAGGGGCTGGGGATGAGCCCGTTGCTGTGGGGGGTCTTGTTCTTCTTGCCGCGTCTTTCGGACGCGCTGACCGACCCGGTGATGGGGTACATCTCGGACAACACCAAGTCGCGGTGGGGGCGCAGGCGGCCGTACATCTTGTTGGGTTCGATCGTGGCGGGGCTGTCGTACATCTTCATGTGGCAGCTGAGTTCTGAGAACAGCCAGAACTACAACTTCACGTACTTCTTGCTGCTGTCGTTTTTGTTCTATCTGGGGCTGACGATCTTCGCGACGCCTTATGTCGCGATGGGCTACGAGATGAGCGACGACTTCCACGAGCGGACGCGCTTGATGGCGGTCGCGCAGTGGATCGGTCAGTGGGCGTGGGTGATCGTGCCGTGGTTCTGGGTGATCTTGTACGACCCGGACATTTACGAGAATGCGGTTTCGGGCGCGAAGAACCTGGCGATCTGGGTGGGCCTGGGTTGCATGGCGATGACGATGACGCCGGCGCTGTTCTGCAAGACGCAGCACGTGGACCCGCGGACGCAAGAAGAGCTTTCGTGGTCGAAGGCGGGCGACAGCGTGGTGAGCTTGTTCAAGGGGTTTGGCGCGACGTTTGGCTGCAAGCCGTTTGTTTTGCTTTGCATCGCGACGTTCTTTGTGTTCAACGCGTTCAACACGGTGGCGGGCTTCTCGTTTTTCATCATCGTGCACCACATGTTCGGCGGGGTGACGGGGCCGGATGGCTCGGACACGTGGCCGACGTGGTTCGGTACGGTTAGCGCGCTGGCGACGGCGTTCCTGGCGATCCCGGTGGTGACGTGGATGTCGACGGTGCTGGGTAAGAAGAAGGCGTTTATCGTCTCGCAGTCGATCTCGATCTTGGGCTATATCAGCTTCTGGTGGTGTTTCAGCCCCACGAACCCGTGGATGTTGTTCTTGCCGCTGCCGCTGTTCTGCTTTGGCATTGGGAGCTTGTTCACACTGATGATGTCTATGACGGCCGACGTGTGCGACCTCGATGAGCTCAACACCGGGGCGCGACGCGAGGGGGCGTTCGGGGCGGTGTTCTGGTGGATGGTGAAGTTTGGTTTCGCGATCGCGGGCCTAGGCGGCGGTTTGATCATGGAGTGGGCGGGCTTCAGTACGGCGCCCGAGGCGGGCCCGCAGTCGGCGGAGACGATGACGACGATGCGTTTGGCGTACGTCGTGTTGCCGACGCTGGGCACGCTGGCGGCGATCGTGGTGATGTGTTTCTACGACTTGGATGAGGCGCGCAGCGACGACATCCGCAGGCAGTTGGCCGAGCGGAAGGCTAGCGAGGGGGTTGCGGAAGGCGACGCGGCTGCGGTTGGTTGAGGCGTGGTGGCGGAAGAGAGACCGGCAGGCGTCTGCCGCGGGTCGGAGGGGCCCGCGGCGTCGCCCGGCCGTG
>JBCCXV010000112.1:0-7780 GCA_039191195.1 Planctomycetota bacterium | reverse complement strand
TGCTGGTGATCCCCAGCCTCAAGCTCAGCGACCAAGGCCTGTTCGACGGCGACGCCTTCGCCTTCACCCCCGCGATCGCCTGAAACACCCGCTCAACTCCCGCGGTAGGTGCTGTAGCCATACGGCGACAGCAGCAGCGGCACGTGGTAGTGCTCCGACGCGTCGGCCACGTCGAACACCACAGCCGCCTCGGGATAGAAGCCGCTGCGCCCGCCCTGGGCCCAGTATTCCGAGAGTACGAAGCGCATGCGGTACCGCCCGACCGTCAACCCCGCCGCGGCGTCGGAGAGCAGGTCCGTCACCCGGCCGTCGGCGTTGGTCACGCCACCCCCGAAGCGCTCGGCGGCGTCGCCGTCCAATCGGTCTAACTCGATCGCGACGCCCTGGGCGGGCCGGCCGAGCGAAGTATCCAGCACGTGCGTTGAAATAGTCGCCATGCCCGATTGAAACAAGACGCGGGCACGCGAGCAACCGCCAGCGTCAAGCACTTGGCCGCTGGGGGCCGGGGGCGGCTCAGGCAAGCAGCTTGTCTAACCGCAGGCCTGTGATCCGCCTCTGCTGCTCGGCGGCGTTGCGGAGCTCGACCTCGCGCGGGTTGCCCAGACGATCCCGCAGCGCGTCGAGCATCTGCTGTGCCGTCAACCCCGACGCGCACAAGATGAAGATGAAGCCGAACTTGGCCTCGTACGCGGCGTTGCCGTCGGCGAGGTTTCGCAGGGTAGCCTCGTCGGCCGCCGCCGCGCCGGCCTGCTCGCCGGCCGACCACTGGGCGTTGCCGTGGAACTTCATCCGCAACGAGTCCATGTCGCCCAGCTTCGGGTGCGCGCCGAAGGCTTCGAGCCAGTCGGCCTCGGCCAGCGACTCGAACGCGCGATCCCCGGCTGCGTACAGATCCGCGGCGGACGCGGAGCCTCCCGCATCAGCCATCGCGTCCGCCATCGTCTCGGCCCAGGCCCGGGCGCCGCAGCAGCCCAGCATCGCGACCACGCGCTCGGACCGCGGCATCGCCTTGAGTTCATCCATCGTCATCTTCCAGCCGCCTCCTCAGTTGCGCCAGACCGCGCGAGAACCGCCCCCTTCGGGCCGGGCAAAACGGCGCCGTGCTCGACCACACGGGCTCCGCGCAGCCACACGTGCTCGACACGACCCCGCATCTCGCGGCCCTCGTAAGGCGTCACGGCGTGCCGGTGCTCCAACGCCTTGCCATCCACCGCCCACCGCGCATCGGGGTCGAAGGCCACGAGGTTGGCCGGCAGGCCTTGGGCGATCCCGGCCGGCACCTCGAACACCGCGCCGGGGCCGTGAGCCCACCAACGCGCCAGGTCGGCCAGCGACGCGCCACGCTCCGACGCAGTCGTCCACGTCGCGCACGGGCCCAGCTGCAGCGAGGCGATCCCGCCCCAGGCCGAGAAGAAGTCGCCCGTGTCCATCGCTTTCATCCCGGGCGGGCACGGCGAATGGTCCGACGCAACCAAGTCGAGCACGCCCTCCTCCAGCCCGCGCCAGAGCGCTTCGCGGTCGGCCGTGCCCCGGATCGGTGGGGCGCACTTGAACCGGGTGTCGCCCTCGGCGATGTCGACCTCCGGGTCAAACACCAGGTAGTGCGGGCACGTCTCGGCCGTCATCGGCAGGCCCTCTTGTTTCGCCGCGCGCACGATCTCAACCACGCCGGCGTCGGCCACGTGCACCACGTGCACGCGCAAGCCAGTCCGCCGAGATAGCGCCGCCAACTCCTCGACTGCTGCCCGCTCGAACGAGCCCGGCCGCGACGCCGCCCAGGACCCGTGCTCACGGCGCTCGGCCCTGGCTTCAGGCGCAGGCGCCGGACTGACCCGCTCGGCGTGCGCGAGCAGCGGGGCCATCGGCGAAGCCTCGCGCATCGCCGCCGCGCCACGCACCAACGTGTCCGGGTCCGCCGCGGGAAACTCGGCCAAGCCCGAGTCGCACAGGAACGCCTTGATCCCAAAGACCCCGGCGTCCAGCAGCTCGGCGATCCTCTCCACGTTCCCGGGCACGAGCCCGCCATACAGGCCCACGTCGACGGCCAGCCTCCCCTGCGCCGCAGCCCGTTTGGCTTGCAGCGCCGCGCCGTCTATCGTCACCGGCAGGCTGTTGAGCGGCATGTCGAGCACCGTGGTGATCCCGCCCGCCGCCGCGGCCCGGGTGCCGGTGTCAAATCCCTCCCAGGGCTCACCCGATCGCGGGTCGTTCAGGTGCACATGCGCGTCGATGAAGCCGGGCAGGAGCGCGAGCCCGCCCAGATCGACACGCTCCGTATCGACCATATGCGGTAGACGATGATCGGCCGGGAGCACGGCGTCGATGCGCTCGCCCCGCAACACGACCCAGCCGTCGACCTCGCCGGTCGGCGTCACGATCCGGCGGCTGCGCAGGGCCCGCGTCTGGCCTGGGTGGTTGTCGCCGGTCATCGCCGCATGGTAAACCGGCCGTCAGAAACAAAACGAAAGGAAGACCCATGACAAGACTCGTCTCCCAGAAATATGGCAAGCACCAGGTCCGCGTGAGCAAGATCCTCCGCGACCCCGCCAACCCCAAACGCCACGACTTCGTGCAGGCGGACATCGACGTCGAGCTCCAGGGCGACTTCGACGCCTCCTACACCGACGCCGACAACAGCTCCATCGTCGCCACCGACTCGATCCGCAACACGGTGTACGCCATGGCGAAAGACGACCCCTGGGCGTCGATCGAGTCCCTGGGCGTCGCCATCACCGGCCACTTCCTCAAGCAATATGCGCACGTGACTACCGCCACGGCCCGGCTGCGTGAGCAGATCTGGTCCCGCCTGGGCGATCACGACCACGCCTTTTCGTCAGCCGGCGACGAAACGCCAACCGCAGAGGTCGTGCAAAGCCGCGCCTCGGGCCTCGCGATCACTTCGGGCCTCGGCGATCTCATGATCGCCAAGACCACCGAGAGCGGATTCACGAACTTCGTCGATGATGAGTACCGCACGCTTGCCGACACCGAAGACCGAATCCTCGCGACCGTGCTCACCGCCAGCTGGACCTACGCCGACCCCAAGCCCGGCGACGATTACCCGGCGATGCGCAGCGCCATCCGCGCCGCCCTGCTCGGGACCTTCGGCGACCACTACAGCATCTCGGTGCAGCAGACGCTCTACCTCATGGGTGGCGCTGCGCTGGCGGCCTGCCCAAGCATCGGCGAGATCACGCTCACCATGCCCAACAAGCACCACCTGCGCTTCCCGCTGGAGAAACTCGGGCGCGAGAACCACAACGACGTGTTCCACGTGACCGACGAGCCGCGCGGGTTCATCCACGCCACCGTCGGGCGCTAAGTAAGCGGGGCGCCGGCGAGGTCGGCCAGCGCCCGGGCCAGCGTCTCTACCCCGGCCGTGAGGTGCTGGGGCTCGACAAACTCGTCCGGGCGGTGCGAAACGCCGTCGCGGCACGGTACGAACAGCATCCCCGTGGGGAAGCGCGTCGCCATGAACAGGCTGTCGTGATACGCGCGACTGACCATCCGCCGGCGCGTGTAGCCGCCGGCCGAGGCCGCGCGATCCAAGGCGTCTTGGATCACCCCGTCGCAGTGGGCCGGCGGGTCGGCGTTGAGGACGTCGTGACCGATCCGCACCCCGCGCCGGCCGGCGATCTCGCCCGCGTCGGCCAGGATGCTCGCCAGCACAGCGTCGCGGTTCGCCAGGTCGATGTCGCGCAAGTCAAGCGAAAGCTCCACTCGCGACGGGATCGAGTTCACCGCGCCCGGGTGCACGGCCATCTCCCCAGCGGTCGCCACACAGTCGGGACTCGGGCTGGACTTGGCGTGGTGCTCAAACCGCAACGCCAGCTCCGCGGCGGCGCAAAGCGCGTCCTTCCGGGTCGGCATGAGCACCCCGCCGGCGTGCCCGCCCTCTCCCTCGATGACAAACCGCGCCGCCGACGGCGCCGCGATCGCCGTCACGACGCCCAGGTCGATCCCATCGGCTTCGAGCGTCGGGCCCTGCTCGATGTGCAGCTCGACAAAGGCCCCGTAGGCGTCTGCCGGCAGCGCCACATCCGCCAAGTCGCCCGTGAAGCCGGCCTCGGCGCGGGCTTGGTCAAGCGTCACGCCCTGCTCGTCGGTGAGCGCCCTCAAGGCCTCGGGCGCCAGCGCCCCGCACATCGCGCGCGAGCCGGTGCAGCCCAGGCCAAACCGCGTGGGCTCTTCCGACGTGAACAGGATCACGTCGATCGGTCGCTTCGGCGCCGCGCCGGCCCGCTGCAAGGCCCGCACGGCCTCGAGGGCGCCCAGCACGCCGACCGTGCCGTCGTACATCCCGGCGTGCGGGATGGCGTCGATGTGCGAGCCGCTGCCCACCGCCGGCGCACCGGCGTCGCAACCCTCGGGGCACCAGCGGGCAAAGGTGTTGCCGATCGGGTCTTCGCGCACGGCCAAGCCGGCCTCGCCAAAGAGCCGCCGGAACCACGCCCGGGCGGCCCGATCCTGGTCGGTAAACACGACACGCGTGACCGCCGGGACCGGCTCGGGGCAGACGCTGAAGCCGGCGAGCGCGTGCAGCTCGTCGAGCAGACGCGCGGTGTCGATCGACAAGCTGGGCGACAACTCGCTCACGCCGGGGCCGCCTTCGGCGACAGCGGCGACCGCCCAACGTCTTTGCTGTAGAGGTAGACCCCGGGCTCTTCGCCCAGGCATCCGAACCACTGGGGGCAGAACGCGCCCATCCAGATCGCGTCGCCGGCCCGCACGGGCGCCCAGTGCTCGTCGGCGCCGGTGCTCAGCCGGTAGATGCCCCCGCCTTGGGCCATGTACAAGCCGTGCTCGTTGACGTGCGACTCGACCAGCGGAAGCGCCGCGCCCGGCTCGAAGGCAAAGCGGTTGACCTCCATGTCGAAGGCGTCGTTCTGTGGCAGCAGCTTGGCGAGCTGCGCCTTGGGGTCTCCCATGAACGGCTCGGACGGCACGGCCAGCGCATCGCCCCAAACCGCGGCGGGCAAGCCGTGATCCGGGTCCGGCGTGTACCGCTGTTCGTGCACCCAGAGGCGCGCTGCTTCGACCCCGCGGATCGTGCGCGGGTCGCCCGGCGGCAACCACGCGTAGCCGTTGACGCCCAGCGGCTCGCCGGCGACCTCCGCCCGGCCTTCGAGCACGTAGACGAACCGCTCGACCCCGGCGGGCGCGGGGCCCGACGCGCTCTCGGGCGTGAGCAACGCGAGGTACTGCAGGAAGCCCGGCCCGCGACCGGCCGTGCCCATCGCCGGGGAAATCAGCACCACGCCCTCGGTGTCCCGCCAGCCGGCCAACGGCGCCACGACGTGCGAATCGGGGCCGATCACGGCGTACCGCTCGGCGATATGCGTGCGGGTCTCGTGGCTCATCGCCTCACCATACCCGCGCCCTCGGGCCCGCCGAGCCTCGCGAGCAACGCGGTCAGCGCTTGAACGGCCCGGGCGACGTCTTCGGGGTCCACCTGCTCGTCGGGGTGGTGACTGATGGCCGCCGGGTCGCGCACAAACAGCATGGCCGACGGGCAAAACCCCGCCATCACCACCGCATCGTGACCGGCGCCGCTGGGCAAACGCGGCGACTCGACCCCCACGTCGCCCAACGCTGCGGCTAGGGCGTCCGAGAGCGCCGGGTCCATCGGCGCCGCCGGCTGCGACTGGGCGTCGAGCACCTCGAACCGCAGCCGCTGCGACTCGGCCACGCGCTCGGCCGCATCGAGCCACCGCTGCAAGCACTCTTGCCGGACGTCGTCGCGCTCGTGCCGCAGGTCGAGCGACAGCTCCGCCTGGCCCGGCACGACGTTGCGCACGTTCGGCCAAACCCGCACCTGTCCGACGGTCGCCCGAAGCCCCGGCACGCTCTCGGCCAAAGACTGCGCTTCCAGCACCAAGCGCGACGCCGCCACCAGCGCATCCTGACGCTGCTCTTGGGGGGTCGTGCCCGCGTGGGCCGGGGCGCCAATCAAACGAACCCGCAGGCGGCTCTGCCCCTGGATGGCCGTCACCACACCAAGCGCCTGGTCAGCGGCGTGCAAGACCGGGCCCTGCTCGAGGTGCACCTCCACGTAGCCCACCACCTTGTCGCGGTCGTACGCCGCCTCGGGGATCCGCCGCGCGTCCAGGCCATACTCCTCGATGGCCCAGCGCATGGTCTTGCCGCTGGCGTCGGTTCGGCGGAGCCAGTCGCGGTCAAACGCTCCGGCGACCGCCGCGCTACCGAGGTAGGGCAGGCTGAACCGCACGCCCTCCTCTTCGCTGAACCCCAGCACGTCCACGTGGAAAGGCAGGTCGCCGCCGCGGGCCTCCTCGACCGCCGCCAGCGCGACGAGCACCCCCAGCACGCCGTCGTACCGCCCGGCGTTTGGCACCGTATCGAGGTGAGAGCCCAGGAGCAGCACCGGCGCCGCGGCGTCGGGCGAGCCGCCGGCGGCGCGACGGCCGATCAGGTTGCCCGCGTCGTCGGTCCGCACGCGTAGCCCGGCGTCCTTCATCCAGCCGCGCAGCTCGTCGTGCGCCAGCTTCGCCGCCGGAGACAAATACAGGCGGGTGATCCGCCCCTCCTCGTCGGTGTGCCGGGCCAGATGGTCCGACCGATCCAACACCCGCTGCGCAGCCCGCCGGGCGGTATCGAAATCGATGCTCGTGGCTTCGCGCGTGCGCATTCGGGCCACGGTAACGCCCCCCGGCCGTCCCGTCGCCTTCCGGGCCCTGCCGAACCGCCGAGCGACTACACTGTCGGGTCGGCCACGCGGCCCCGCCTGCTCGTCACCGCCGCGCGCCACGGTTGTTATGCCACCACCCGCCGTCTGTTTCATGGTTAACGGCCGACCGGTCCGCCTCGACGGGCCCGAGGCGCTCTGGCCCCTGTCCACCCTCCTCCGGCGCCGACTGGGCCTCACCGGCACCAAAGTCGTCTGCGCCGAAGGCGACTGCGGCGCCTGCAGCGTCCTGCTCGGACGGGTGGAAGATGGGCAAGATCGGGCGGGTCCCCGGCTCGACTACCGCGCCATCGACGCCTGCATCCTCATGGCCTTCCAGTGCCGCGGGGCCCACGTGGTGACCGTCGAGGGCCTGGCCGGACCGTCTAAGCACGACGCCAACCAAGCCGAGCCCGCGCTCACCGTCGTGCAGCAGGCGATGGTCGACGGCCACGGCTCGCAGTGCGGCTTCTGCACGCCCGGCATCGTCATGACGCTGCACGGCCTCTGCGAGGCCGACCACGCCGACACCCAAGTGCTCTGCGAGAAGAACGTCCGCCAAGGGCTCTCCGGCAACCTCTGCCGGTGCACGGGCTACCAGCAAATCTTCGACGCCTGCGCCGGCGTCGACACGGCCGCCGTCGCCCGGTTGTGCGACGTGTACGACGAGGCCCAAGTCATCTCGCAACTACGTGAAGACGACGGCGCCAGCCTGACGCTATCCCTCAAGATCACCGACGCGTCGGAGCCGGACACGTCCGGTGACCACGGCCTAGCCCACCGCAACGGGGCCCTCCACTCCAACGGGGCCCTCCACTCCAACGGCGTCGCGGGACGGCCGGCCACGTGCCACGCCTGGACCGACGCCGCCACACTCCCTTCGCGCGAGCTCGGCTTGATGCTGCCGACCACGCTTACCGATGCGCTGGCCATGCGGGCGGCGCACCCCTCGGCCACGATCGTGTCCGGCGCGACGGACGTCGGCGTCTGGCGCAGCCACGGCTGGGCCTGGCCTGAGCAAGTCCTGTGCATCTCGCATGTCCAAGAATTGGACGGCTGCGAGCGCACCGGCGACACGCTGCGGATCGGCGCGGG
>JBCCXV010000111.1:0-7787 GCA_039191195.1 Planctomycetota bacterium | reverse complement strand
TTGCCCAGGCCCATGTCGTCGGCGAGGATCCCGCCCACGCCGAACCAGCGGAGGAAGTCGAGCCAGCCCAGGCCGAGGCGTTGGTACTCGCGCAGCGAGCCGTGGAAGCCCTCGGCGGGGTCGCGCGGGGTGAGCTGGTTGAACCGGCGTAGCCGGCGGCGCATGCGGGTGAAGGCCTCGTCGGCAAAGTCGATCTCCTGGCCGTCGAGCATGGAGTCGAGCAGCGCGGCTTGGCCGGATCGGAAGCGGAGGTGGTCGCCCTGGGCTTCGCCGAGCGACGCGAGCCCGCCGTAACGCTCGAGCCACTCTTGGGGGAGCAGGCCGACTTCGCCATCGCCGAGTTCGACGAAGGTCTGGCCGGCGCGGGCGGCGGCGAGGACGCCCGAGAGCGTGGCCTCGGCGTCGGCGGCGGCCTGGTCGTCGGCGCCGAACTTCACCCGTCCTCGGAGCTCGAACCAGTCGATGCCCGAGCTCACCGAGACGGTCGTGGGGCCCGGGGCGCGGACGGCGCGGCGGTCGGCGACGACGGACCAGCCTTGGTCGAGCAGGGCGGCGACGGCGCCGGGCATCTGGCGGTTGGCCAGCAGCAAGGCGTCGGGGTCGCCGGACGACGCGGGGCGCAGGCCGACGCGGGCGGCCAGGGCCAGAGCCTCGCGCTCGGAGCGCTGGTGCCGGCGGATGAGCGCGGCGCCGGCGTCTTCGGGGGAGGCGGCGGCTTCGCCGGCGGCGGTGTCGGGGCCGTCCTCGGTCTCGGGTGCGGCTTGGGCTGCGGGGGCCCCGTCGTCGAGGGTCGCGACGGCCGAAGCGGCCGCATCGGTCGCGGGGGTGGCGCCTGCGGCGGCTTCGGCGTCGATGGCTGGTTCTGCGGTGGCGGCCACGTCGGTCGACGCGTCGGTGCTTGCGCTTTTGTCTGTTGTGGGCTGGTTTTCGGAGAGGAGGCCGACGTCGCCGGTCGCGTTGATGAAGCGTCCGGGCTGGCCGGGCCGGACCAGGGCGTCGCCGTATTGGAAGCGGATGCGTGCGGCGACGTGGGTTTTGCTGAGCGACGGCGGCAGGTCGGCGGCTTGGCCTTCGCCGGGCTTGCTGAAGACTTCCAACCGGGGCTTGGGTCGGAGCAAGACCTCGGACCGGCTGAGCTCTTCGGGCAGGTCGAGCTCGGGGAGGTTGGGCAGCAGATAGAGGCGTTCGAGGAAGCGCGGCACATCGGCGGCGGGCACGTTCATGGCCACGGCCTCGGCCTCGTCGGCATACCGGCTGTCGCGGAACTGGGAGACCCAGCGGCCGGCCTCGCGGTCGTCGAACGCGGCGGCGCGGTCGGCGTAGAGCACCATGCCGTCGCCGCCGGCGAGCACGAGCAGCGGGTCTTCGATGGGCAGGCGTTTGCCTTCGCGGCGGGCTTGGAGGGACACGTCCAGCGCCGAGCCGTCGTCGCGCATGCGTCCGACGAGCCAGAGGACCCAGGGCTCATCTTGGCCAGACTTGCCCGAATCCCAGCGGAGGGGGCGTTCGTCGCCGCCTTGGCCGTCGTCGGCGTCGATCCAGGCCCGGCCGGTGGCGATCATGTCGCGCAGGGCGCGTCGTCGGCTGCCGCCGGGTAAGCGGAACATGGAGTGTCCGCGGACCGACGAGGCGGCCTCTCCGCCGTCGTAGGGGCTGACCCAAGCGGCGCCGAGGAGCAGGGCGCAGAGCTCGCGGTCGGCGGGGTCGTCGAGCTCGCCGACGAGTTGGGGCGAGACGCGTAGGGGCTTGGTGCGCGACCAGCCGGTCGCCGTGGCTTGGCGTTGGCGGACCTCGATCACGAGCCCGCCGTGCCTTGAGGACACCCCTGGCAGGACGACGTAGCAGAGTTGGCGCGGGGTGGGGAAGGCGGCGGCGGCGGACTCGGCGTCGGTCGTGGGTGGGCGGACCAAGGACAGGCGGCCGACCCAGTCGGGCTCGTGGGACACGCGGATCGGCTGGTCGCCGGCGTCTTCCCGGCGTTTGGCCCGGGGCGGGCGCGGGCTGAGCTTGATCAGCCGGTTCCAGACGGCGATGTCTTCGGCGGTGTCGGCCTGCTCGAGGGCGACCAGGGCGGCCCAGAGGTGCCGGCAGAACTCGCCGGAGGCGAAGGTTTCACACTCGCAGTTGGCGACGGCGTGCCGGCCGTCGGCGACGACTTCGACCTCGTAGGACCGGCCGTCTTCGTCGGTGACTTGGGCGGAGATGAGGGGCGAATCCTGGGCGGCGTCGCGGCGCAGGGTGACCTTGCCCGACCGGTACAAAGACCGGCCCTTCATCCTCGCTTCCCCGGTGAAGAACGGCGACCAAGCCGGCAGTTGCGTCACGTCGTCAGGCCTCTCCCGCGCTCCGCGGAATCGACAAGGGTAGGCCAGCCCCGGCCTCCTGACAACGCGGCGGCCGGCGGCGGGTTTTCGGGGCCGACCGCGGCGCATCCCGATACCGTTGCGGTCGTGATCCTGCTCGCCCAAGCCGCGTCCGGCGATGCCGAAGCCCAGGCGGTTTCCGCGTGGGAGGCCTGGCCCTGGACGCTGGCGATGGTGGTGAGCGCGTTGGCGATCGTCACGCTGCTTTGGCAGAGAGGCGTGGTGAGCGAGTCGCGCCTGCGACGCGGGCGCGGCCGGCCTCGGAGCCTCGGGTGGGTGGATGGGGTCGCCCTGGTCGGAACTTTACTGGGCGGCATGGTGCTCGCCGGCGTTCTGCAGGGCGTGCGTGCCGGCATGGACCCGGCGTGGGCCGACCAGGGATCGAACACGCCGACCGAGGCCTGGCTCGACACGATGGTGCTGGGCCTGATGTGGGTTCCTTCGATCGCCTGGCTGCTTTTCCGCTACTGCGAGTCGCGGCGTGACCGCCGAAGCCTGGGCTTGCACCCGCGCGGGTTGGGGCGAGCGTTGGCGACGGCGGGCTTGGGTTTCGTGCTGCTGGTTCCTGTGGCCTGGGCGGTGGGCTCGGTGAGCGCGATGGCGGCCGAGTGGGTGCGTGGGGCGCCCCCGCCGGAGATCGCCCACGACATGCTCTGGGCGTTGCTGGCGGCGCGCGACCGGCCGGCGATGCTGGCGGCCATGTTGACGGCGGCCGTGGTGGTGGCCCCGGTGTGCGAGGAGTTGGTCTTTCGCGGGCTGCTGCAGAGCTCGCTGGTAGGGGTGATGCGGGGCTGTCGGTGGCCGGCGATCCTGGCGACCTCGGTGGTCTTCGTGCTGATCCACGTGGAGGTGGCCGAGCCCGAGTCGTGGGGCGTGCTGCTGGTGCTGTCGATTGCGATGGGCCTGGTGTACGAGCGGACGGGCTCGATCTGGGCGCCGGTGGCGATGCACGCGGCGTTCAACGCGATGAACGCGGCCTGGGCCCTGTCGACGCCGTCGTGAGCGGGCCGCGGGGCGTGGCTGAGGGGTTGGGGAGGAAGCCGGCTTTGACGCCCGGCGGGCATGAGTTATTCTTCCCGACTCCCCGGACCCGGCGGTCAGGCCGCCCCGGGGCCCCGCGAGCTGTTTTCGGGGGCGTAGCTCAACTGGTTAGAGCATCGGACTGTCGATCCGAAGGTTGCGGGTTCGAGTCCCGTCGCCCTCGCCTGAATAAGCCCCTGGCCTTGCGCCAGGGGCTTTGCTTTTGGTAGTGATCGCGGGTGAGCATTACCGCCGTCGGCGGGCCAGGAGCAGCGCGCCGCCGAGCAGCGCGGCGGTGGCGGGTTCGGGCACCGCGATGGGGTACTCGACCACCCCGAACAACGGCTGATTCGGGCCCACGATGTTGGCGGTCGTGAACAGGTTCTTCTGAATCTCCAAGACGTCGCCGGGGAACACCGGCGGAGAGAAGTTGTCGAGCAGCAGGGCGCCGCCGCTAATGCTCTCGGTGAAGGTGATCGGGCTGCCGTTGACGGTGACGGAAACCGTGGTGTCCCATCCGACCCCCAGCCCAGCGCTGAAGACCTGTTCTTCCCAGCCACCCCACGCTTCGGCGCCGGTGTTCACGATTGTTTCGACCAGCAGAAACGTGCCGGGCCCGATGAAGCTGCTGACGGGGTCGCTGCTGATGGTCTTGCGCCAGGGCCCTCCGCTGGGGTCGAGGTCGATGGGGAAGGCGCTGGGGCCATTGACGAAGTCGTTCGGGCCGCCTGCGTATGCCGTCATCGGTGGCAGCGCGACGTGAGATGTGCTCGGGCTTGTGGCGGTCCCTTGGGCGAAGGCTTGGGGGACGCATGCGAAGGCGAAGGCGCAAGCGGCGGCCTGCGCGGTGGTGGGGTGACTCATCGCGGGATCCTTTGTTTTTCAGCTGGGGTTGCGACGGCGCCGCAGGCCGAGGGCGCCGAGGGCGAGCAGCGCGGCGCTGGCGGGTTCTGGCACGGCGATGATGCTGCCGGAGGAGTCGATGATCCCGGTGGCCGGAGCGGACGACGCTCCGCCCACGCCGATGGACGAGATGGCGTCGGCGGGTAGGCCCAGGGTGTTGATGTAGTCCTGGAGGATGAAGCGCCAGGACTCGCCGATCTCCCACACGCCGTCGGGTGTCATGCTCTCGAAGACGAGCGGGCGGTTGTCGCCGACGGCGTCGATCTTGAAGGCTTCGTGGACGGGGGCGAGGCCGATGGCGTTGGCTTCGCCGTCGAAGTTGGTGATGGTGGTTTCGGGGTCGGCGACGTACCAGACTTCGGGCCAGGCTTTGCCGGTGAGGTTGCGGATCTCCACGAGCTGGTTGGGGATGAAGGTCTGGTCGAGCACGGGGCATGAGGTGTCGGCGGTGAAGCCGAGGTCGAAGTGGGCGAGGGCTTCGTCGGGCGGGAACTCGATGAAGTCGCCGATCTCGTCGACGTTGGTCGGGATGAACAGGTCGTCGCACTGCGGGGTGTTGATGTGCGTGACTTGGGTCGGCACGGCCAGGGTCGGACCGGCGGTGAGCGTGGTGGCGATCAGGAGGATTCGCGGGTTGCGTTGCATGGCGTGACTCCGTTTCAGATGGTGCGCGGGCGAGGGGTGGGTCTTGGTGGTTCAGTGCTGTGGGGTTTAGCTGCGCCGGCGGCGGGCGAAGAGCAGCGCTACGCCGAGCAGTGCGGCGCTGGCGGGCTCGGGTACGGGTCGTGGGATCTGGCGGAGGGTGAACTCGGCGATGCCGTCGGGCACGTCGATGGCGAAGGCGAAGGGGGGCAAGCTGAAGGCGCCGTCGGGGAACACGCCGCCGGTGGCGACCAGGACGTCTTCGCTGGCGAGGGAGACGGTGGGGAAGAAGGTGGAGAAGTTGGGGGGGAGGTCTTCGTCGGGGGTGTCGAAGTCGAGGCCGTCGAGGTCGGTGGACTGGACGAAGCCCGAGCCGGTGCCGAAGCCGAGGACCATGCGGTACTCGATGAAGTCGAGTCCGGTGCCGTTGTTGACGCCTTCGAGGATGGTGTATTCGGTGACGCCGCCGGTGGGTTCGACGAAGAAGACGATGTCGACGGGTCCGGGGACGGTGTAGTCCTTCTGGGTGATGACGAGTTCGTTGAGGGAAGGGCCGACGGCGTTGTCGTTGTTGGGGTCGACGGGCGGCACGATGGTGACGCCGGCGACGGACGCGATGCCGGACGACCAGGTGAATCCGCTGATGGCGCCGGCGGCGGCGTGGGCGCCGGGCAGGGCGGCGAGGCCGGCGGCGGCGAAGGCGGCTCGCGAGGTGGTGGTGTGGGTGCGGTTCATGTCGTGCCTTTCTTGCGCGGGCGGGTCGGGGGCGTTGGTTGGTGAAGGGAAGAGGTATGGGGTGGCGGTTCGGGGTGGAGGTCAGGCGTGTCGGCGTCGGCGTGCGATGAGGGTGGCGCCGAGCGTCAACAGTCCGGCCGAGGCGGGCTCGGGCACGGCGAAGCGGAAGTTGTCGTAGCCCTGGTTGGTGTTGGGGTCGGGGCGGAACTCGAAGAAGGTGGCGGCGGACGTGAAGGTGGCGTTGACCGAGTCTTCGCCGAAGAGCGGTCCGCTGACGCTGTCGGTGTAGGTGCCGATGAACGCGCCGCCGGCGTCGTAGGCGAGGATGTCGATGTCGAAGGCGTCGTCGGCGAGCACGACGTCGAACGAGAGGAAGGGCGAGGGGTTGGGCAGGGTGAGGTCGAAGGAGAAGTTGGGGGCGACGCCGAAGCCGGGCCCGGGCGAGAAGCCGTTGGTGGACAGGTGCGTCCCGTTGCTGGTGAGCGGTCGGATGGCGTCGAACGAGCTGAACTCGGCGACGAAGTTCATGTTGGCGCTGGTCGAGTTGCTGAAGATCGCCCCCGTCACCGGATCGACGAAGGTGGCGAAGAGGTTGCCCTCGGGCACGGTCTCGAAGTCGATGAGCTGCTGGGCTTGTGCGGCCTGCGTGGCCCCTAGTACGACGCCGAGTGCGGCGGTGCGGCGGAGGCGCGCGGTGCGCTTGCGGGTGCGGTGGGTGTTGATCATGGGGTTACGGCTTCGCATGGCTTGTTCCTTCTGTGCGTCGGTTTTGGGGGTTCAGTGGGTGTGGATGGCGGGCCGGCGACGTCGAACGGCGCATGCGCCGCCCACGGCGAGCAGGGCCAGCGAGGCGGGCTCGGGCACGGGGTTGGCCAAGATGCTGGCGTTGGACAGGCTCAGGCCGGGGCTGGATGTGGCGGCGAACGCGCCGGGCGAGGCGAAGGACGGCGGCACGAAGGGGTTGAAGTTGGTGACCCGGAATTGCCAGAACTCGCCGGGCTGGAGGATTTCGTCGACGGGTCCGGACTCGAAGAACAGGGGGTTGTTGAGGCCCGGGGTGACGGTGCCGTCGATGCGGAAGGCGGGCTCGGCCGCGCTGCCGGGCGCCGAGAGGTCGGTGATGGCGCCGTCGAAGTTGCCGACGGCCGCACCCGAGTCGACGACGAAGAAGAGGTCTTGGTAGGCGATGTTGGAGAGGTTCTGGATACGGATGACCCATTCGTTGGGGATGCCGTCGTCGCCGACGCACTCGAAGTGGTCGGGGACCGCGAGGTTGGTGACATCGATGAAGAGCGCTTCGTCGATGGGGAAGACGGTGGCGTCGCCGAGTTCGTCGGTGAGGTCTTGCGTTCCGTGGCTGTCGCAGCCGGCGGCGCTGTCGGTGTAGAGGCCTGTGACGGGTACGGCCGAGGCGTGGGAAGCGAGTAGGAGGGTGGAGAGGCCGGCGCCGTAGAGGGCGGCGGTGCGGTGGGCGCGTTGGGTGGGTTGGGTGTGCATGACGGGCTTTCTTTCTGCGTTTGGGGCGCGGGTGTTTGGCGGCCTCGGCCCGTGAGGCGCGCGGGCGGTTGGTGGGCGGTGTCCCGGGGCTGCGGATTCGCTGGATGGGTCTGCGTCAGGCGGCGTGCGGCCGTGTCGATGCGTTGCGGGCCGGGTGCCGCCGGGTGACGCCCTGGCGCGCGCGGCGGTCGAGTTCTTGGTCGATGCGCTGCTGGTTGTCGGCGTGGCCGAAGATGGACATGAGCAGCAGTTGTTCGCCGGTGGCTTGGCGGATGGATTGGGGCTTGGTGCGGTAGGTCATGGCGTTTCTCCTTGCGGCTGAGTCGGGTGGGTGTCGGTTTGCGGGGTCGGTTGGTAGGATGTGGCTCTTGGCGGCGGGCGCGTGGTCAGGGCGGGTCGCGGGTGTTGGCGAGGCGCTTGGCCCTAGACGGGCGCGGGTCTGGCGCTCGGGCGGGCGGGCGTGCTTTGTCGAGGAGCTGCTTCAGCAGGGCGAAGCCTTGTTCGCCGGCGGTGATGACGTGCGCGCCTTGGCGGCGTGCTTGCCGTTCGAGGGTTTGGCTGGGCTGTTGTGACCAGACGGCGACGGTCGGTCGCGGTTGTTGCTTCCGGGCGAGGTCGAGCACCCGT